>JAOPWA010000300.1 GCA_025965915.1 Dactylosporangium sp.
AAGCCGCAGCCATGCCGCATCGCCGCGTCGAGGTCCTCCGCGGTCGCCTCGCCGCGCTCCACCGCGGTGGCCGCCCGGTCGAGCATGGCGAGGATCAGATCGGAGACGACGACCCCGCCGGTGTCCCGCACCGTCAGCACGTGCAGCCCGATCGCCTTGAACAGCGCGGCAACCCGGTTCGCGACGTCCGGGTCGGCCCCGGGTCTGCGCACCAGCTCGGCAACCTTCCCCAGACGGGGGTGGCAGAGGCGGACACAGGCGACGCGGGACGGGTGCGCGCTCCGGTCCACAAACGACTCCAGCGGGACCTCGACCGCGGTCGTGACCACCAGGGCGTCCCGTCGGGCGTACCGGTCGATCAGGGCGAGTGCCCGGCGCTTGGCCGCGGTCGTGTCCGGCGCCGCCTCGATCACGAGGTCGGCATCGCTCAGCGCGTGCGCGGCGGTCGCCGCGGTGGCCTCGTCCTCCGCCAGGGCAACCGTGCGGATACCCTGCCGGGCGAGCAGGCGGACCAGCTGGATCCCGGCCTCGCCGAGCCCCACGACGCCGACGCAGGTGACCGGCGGCGGAAGCATCGGTACGGATACCGGCACCTGCACGGGCGCGCCGGACAATGAGGATGTTGGCATGATCTGTTTCTCCCGGAGGTCAGTACCGGCTACCGGTCGGAGCGGGGACGGCGGCCAGCTCGGCGAGATCGTCAGCGGAGAGCACCAGGTCGGCCGCGGCGACGTTCTCCCGCAGATACCGCGGGTTCTTCGTCCCGGGAATCGGCACGACGTGCTCACCCTGGGCCAGGACCCAGGCGATGGCGACCTGCGCGGGCGTGGTGCCCAGCCGGTCGGCGACGGAGCGGATCACGTCGACGATGCGGAGGTTCGCCGCCAGCGCGTCCCGCTGGAATCGCGGCAGGCTGGCGCGGAAGTCGCTGTCCTCGAAGTTCGGGCTGTGCACTGTGCCCGACAGGAACCCACGTCCAAGCGGAGCGAACGGTACGAAGGCGGCGCCGTTGTCGGCGCACCACTGGACGATGTTCCCCGACGACCGGCCCCCGACGACGGCATCACCGGGCAGCACCGCACCGCCGCCCGTGTCGCCGAAGGCGTCCCTGGTCCACAGGGACAGCTCGGACTGGACAGCGCTCACCGGGTGGATCCGGTGCGCCTCGGCGGCTTCGGCCACGGTCACCTCGGACAGCCCCAGGTGGCGGACCTTGCCGGCCCGCACCAACCCGGCCATCGCCCCCCACGTGTCGGCCAGGGGCACGGCGGGATCGATCCGGTGTAGGTAGTAGAGGTCGATGACGTCCGTATCCAGCCTGCGGAGACTGGCGTCGACCGCTGCGGCCACGTGCGCCGGCGAGCCGTCACGGTGCATCGCCTTCGTCACCAGGTCGTCGACGACGAGGCCGAGCTTGGTGGCGATGACGGCGTCGGACCGGCGCCCCCCGACCGCCCGGCCGACGAGCCGTTCGTTGTGGCCGTCACCGTAGATGTCGGCTGTGTCGAGGAAAGTCACCCCCGCGTCAAGCGCGGCGCGGATCACCTCGACCGAACGGTCATCGTCACGGCAGGACTCCTGGTACGCCCAGCTCATGCCCATGCAGCCGAGGCCGACCGCGCCGACCTCGATCCCGGTGTTTCCCAGCTTCCTCATCAACATCGCTGCACTCCTCGTCGGATCCGGTAGTTGGAAGGGTCGGGGTCAGGCGGCCGTCAGCACGAGCGCGGCATTGTTCCCGCCGAAGCCGAGAGAGGTACTCACCGCGGCGCCGACCGGTCCGTGGCGCGCCGCCCCCGTCACGATGTCCAACTCGACCCGCGGATCGAGCCCCTGCACGTTGGCCGTCGGCGGGACGATGCCTTCCCGCAGGGTGAGTGCCGCGTACACGGCCTCGATGGCCCCGGCCCCGCCGAGCGCATGACCGGTCACCCCCTTTGTCGAGGTCACCGACGGGCCCTCGCCGAGTACCCGCCGCAGCGCCCCGGCCTCGATCACGTCGTTCATCGGGGTGGACGTTCCGTGAGCGTTCACGTGATCGATGTCCGTCGGACCGAGATCGGCGTCGGCCAGTGCCGCCCGCAGTGCCCGCTCGATGCCGGCGCCGGTGGGCTCCGGCGCGGTCGCGTGGTACGCGTCGGCGGCGGCGCCGAAGCCACTGACCATCGCGTGGATGCGCGCACCCCGGGCCCGCGCGTCGTCCGCCCGCTCGAGCACGAGCATCCCGGCGCCCTCGGCGGCGACGAACCCGTCCCGGTCGACGTCGAACGGGCGCGACGCGGTTGCCGGGTCGTCGCGGCGTTTCGACAGCGCACCCATCCGTGCCAGGCTCGCGACGGTCGCCGGGGTCAGGGCCGACTCGGTCCCTCCCGCGACGACCACGTCGCATGTGCCCGATCGCAACAGCTCCCGTGCCATGCCGACCGCGGTGGTCCCCGAGGCGCAGGCCGTCGCCGTGACGAGGCCCGGGCCGAGGGCCGCGCAGTCCATCGCGACGTAGCCGGCGACCATGTTGACCATTCCCATGGGGATCAGCAGCGGCGAGAGGTCGTCCTGGTCGCCCTCGTAGAAGGTGCGGTGCCCCCGTTCGAAGGTGTCGGTGCCGCCGAGGGAGTTTCCGATGACGACGCCGACCCGGGCGCCGTCCCAACTGGTCGGGTCAAGCCCGGAGTCCGCCAGGGCCTCCCGTGACGCGACCAGGGCCAGCTGGACAAAGCGGTCGAGCCGCCACGCCAGCCTTCTGCCCAGCAGATCGTCGGCGTCGAAGTCCGGGACGCGACAGGAAAAATCCGTGTCGATCCCCCTCAGCGCCGGATCCGGCGCCGCGGTGGACAGC
This sequence comes from Dactylosporangium sp., assembly GCA_025965915.1. Classification (GTDB taxonomy): domain Bacteria; phylum Actinomycetota; class Actinomycetes; order Mycobacteriales; family Micromonosporaceae; genus Planosporangium. The sequence goes on from JAOPWA010000300.1 coordinate 2,837, forward strand.
CCCGAGTTGACGCGCCGCCAGTTGGTCTCCACTCCGATCCCGGCGGCCGTGACGAGCCCTACCCCGCTGATCGCGACGTCGAAGCGCCCCCGTCGGTCGCTCCACATCAGACCAGCGCCCCCTTGGAGTCGACCAGGGCGGCCGCGTCGGAGATCGTGAAAGAGGGCTCCAGTTCCCAGGCGTCGAGAGTTACCCCGAGCTCCTTCCTGATGACGAGGGCAAGCTCGACCAGGATCAACGAGTCAATTGCCAGTTCCTCGAAAGTCACATCGTCGGTTATCTCTGCCGCTGGCACGCCGAACTTCGCGTCGAGCAGGTCGCGCAGCCGCTTCTCTGATGAGGTCATGATCAATCCTTTGTTGTCAGGTGTGTGAGGTTGGCGTGGTGCGCGGGTTCGAGGCGAACCGCCGGCCAGCGCAGGGCCGCCGACCCCCAGGTGAGGCCGCCTCCGAAGCCGGTCAGCACGATGCGTTGACCCGGGACCAGGTCGCCCGCGGCCGCGGCGTCGTGAAGCGCGAGCGGGATGGACGCCGCGACGGTGTTACCGACCCGGTCGAGGTTCAGCACGACCTGCCCCCGGTCCAGCCCGAGTTGGTCGGCGACGGCATGCAGGATGCGCACGTTGGCCTGATGGGCGACGAGCCAGTCGACCTCGTCCGGGGTCCATCCGACATCCCGCAGCACCGTCGCGGTGGACTCGCTCATCCGGAGCACGGCGTTGAAGAAGACGGCCTTGCCCTGCATCGTGAAGTACTGCGCCCACTCGTCGACCGATCCTCCCGCGGACCGCTGTCGGGACCCGCCGGCCGGCACGGTGATCAGGTCCGCGTGCTGCCCGTCGCTGCCGAGGTCGAAGCCCAGTAGGGCGCCGGGCTCGTCCGCAGAGCCGGCCCGAAGGACCACCGCCCCGGCGCCGTCGCCGAAGATCGCCCTGGTCGTGCGGTCAGCGGGGTCGAGAATCGTCGAGAACGCGTCGGCCCCGACCACCAGCGCCCGCTCGGCAACTCCGATCGCGATCAGCCCCGCGGCCGTGGCGAGGGCGTACACGAACCCGGTGCACACCGCACCGACATCGAACGCGGCGACGCCGGCGAGGCCGAGCCGGTCCGCTACCTCGGGGGCGGTGGCGGGACAGGGGTGGTCAGGCGTGCTGGTGGCCAGCACCACGAGGTCGACCTGGTCGGTGCCCGCGGAGGCAAGTGCCCGGCGGCCCGCGTCGACCGCGAGATCGGAGGTCGCGACGCCCGGGTCGACGACGTGACGCTGGCGGATGCCCGTCCGGCTTCGGATCCATTCGTCCGAGGTGTCGAGGACCTCCGCGAGGCTGGCGTTGGTGACGACCCGCGGCGGTACGTAGGCACCGAGGCCGCACACGACCGCTGAGCGGGTCATGCCGTGCCTGGCGTCGGGTGCTCCGCCGGCTGCGGGAGGGTCGCGGTGAACATCTCGCCGCCCGCGATCACCTCCCCGTCCTGGTGGAAGGAGACCTCGTAGGCGCGCACCGTGGGAAGAACCGAGGCCAGCCCTTCGTCGGTACGCTCGCCGGGACGGACCTGCACCGAGGTCGGAGAGTCGAGTTCGGCGTACCGGGTGAACGCAAGGTCGAATCCGACCATCGTGGTCTGGGCGGGTGAGGCGTCGAAGAGTGCCGCACCGGCGAAGACGCAGAGTTGGCGGGCGGCCTCCGTGAGGACCATGCCAGGTAGATGATCCTGGGCGTGGTCGAACATGCTCCGGTTCTCCACCGGCAGCCGGATCTCCGCCACGGCGTGGTCGGCGTGCACGGCCGCGTCCCGTAGCAGGACGTTCGCCGGATTCCTCCGCCCGACCCGGGACGGTATGACCGTCGCGGGCGTTGCGGTGACCTGAGTGGACGATGACGCGACGCCCGTCCGGCGTCGGGTCCGCAGATAGTCGTACGCCTTGTCGGACAGGTAGCCGACATCGATCACCACGTCGCCGACGGCGACCCCGCCCAGGGACATCGAGATGTCGTAGGAGAGGGCGCGGACGCGGCCGGGCACCTGCTGCGGGCTCCGGGTATCCACGACCATCGACAACTCGGCCGGCTCGCCCCCTACCGGCACATCGAGCAGTCCAGGCAGCCGCATGGACCACGACCGGAGGATGAACTTGTGGTCTCGTTCGATCCCCCGGTAGACGTGGCCGCCGTAGGTTTCGGCCTGGCGACAGCACTCCATCAGCAGCAGTGGGTCGACCAGCGACCGGTCGAGGAGCTGGTCGGAGTAGTACGCGTGGGAGGGCGGGAGCTGGGCTGCCACCAGATACCGGGAGTCCGGCATGGGGCGGCTGTCGGTGACGAAGACCTCCGAGAGCGCCGACCGATGGAGCAGGGATCGGTCCACCGTCCTGGTGAACGTGAGCTGTGCCAGCGCCTCCTCCAGGTCACCAGGCTCGACCGGTCTGGGCATCTCAAGCTGCTGTGCCATTCGGTACCTCCCCGTGAGCGCGACGTCGTCGCCGTTGTCGTGCCGTTGTCGGCAGTGCGAAACCGAGACGGTCGGATATGGCGACACGGGCGGAGCGCGGACTTCCACCGGTTTCGCCGCTGCCTTCGAGAACGAAGGTAGACAGCGCCGCTTTCAGATCGCTTGCGTCGTTCTGGCGGCTTGGAGCCGGCGGCGGCGGCGGTACACGGGCCATCGAGTCAGGCGGAACTGCGCGAGCCGCGCATCCTGTTGGCCGCTAACCCACTGCCCGTACGTCTGACCACGTCACGGGTACGGCGTGCGAGATGACCGACAGATCAAGGTGGGGTGGGACTCGAACCCACGACCGGAGGATTATGAGTGGCTTTCATGGCCATGACCAGGACATCTGCCTCGCAGGGTCATCGGAGGCGACTCTAGAAAACCTCAGCAACGTTGATCGACCCTACTTCGGCCACCGCCTTCACATGACGCCAACGGCGCGGCAACGCCTGCGCAAGCAGGACTTCAGCGGTGTCGCTACCACCAGTCACAAGGTCCACGACTCGTAGATACGCACGTTCGCGTCGACCGTGAGAGGTGGCACCACTTGTGGGTCGTCGGCGGCCCTGCCGCGACACGGCGCCCACCGAACCGTCAATCCACTTCAGACAGGCGACACCAGAGAGCAAGCGAATACGCGCTTTCTCAGCATCGCGCCGGGCGGTCGCCCCGGCTGGGATCGCCGGCCAGATCCTCGCCAAAGCCAACCGTGAGACCTCTTCAGAGGGGTACCTCTAGAGAACGCGGGTGACGTGTTCGGCCGCTGCCCGAGGGGCGACCGCTTCCTCGGCGATGTAGTCGCGGTATCCGACGGGAACCTCGCGCAGCGCAGCGGCGGCCGGGGCCAGCCCGAGGACAAATCGGTGGTGCGCCTCGGGCACATCCTCCAGCCAGTTGTCCAGCCGGTCGCGCGCGACGAAGGTGACGTCCAGCGGCTCGTCCGCGCCCGGCTCAAG
>JAOPWA010000326.1 GCA_025965915.1 Dactylosporangium sp.
TCCGAGCTCCCGGTGGAGGCGAGCGCAGCGACCGGCCAGGTCTCCGAGGAGTCGAGCGCAGGGACCGGCCAGGTCTCGTCGGACTCGACCCGCAGCGGGGAGCCGCCGAGAACCGCCGCCGTCACGCGGGCGACCGGCGACCGGTCGGCGAGCCGGAAGCCCAGGTCGGCGCCGTACGTGTCCAGCGGCGTCAGCCCGACCGAATCGGTTGCCGTGGTGACGACCGGCTGGGCGTCCAGAACGGCGGCCACCCGCGTGGCGAGATCGTTGGCGCCGCCCCCATGTCCGCCCAGCAGCGCGACGGCGAACCGACCCGCCTCGTCGACGCAGACCACTCCCGGATCGGAGTTCTTGTCGCCCAGCAGCGGGGCGACGAGACGGATGGTGGCGCCGGTGGCGAGAAAGCAGACCAGCGCCCGCGAGCGCGGCCACGCGTCGCGGATCTGGTCTGTGACCGGCCCGTCGTACGCTGCCGTCTCACCCGGCCACGCGGCCGCCAGCCGCTCCGCCAGCGCGCGGCCGGCCGCCGTCGCGGTCACCAGTGCGATCATGACCGCTCCCCCCACACCACGTACACCGGGTTGGTCGCCTCGAGCCGATGCACCCCACCGGGCAGCGGCGCGAGCCGGTTGGCCTGCAGTTGGGTACCGACGGCGCGGTATCCGCCGACCGTCAGCACGTCGAGCGCCGGGCCGACGCGCTCCACGGCCGCGTACGCGGCGACCACGCGGGCCGGTTGGCGCTCCAGGCAGGCCGCGAGGACCGCCGCGCCTCCCCCGCCAACGAATACCGCATCCGGGTCGGGCAGGTCCGTCAGCGCCGCCGGGGCGCTGCCACAGACGACGGCGATGTCGACGCCGTACTCCGCCGCGTTGCGCCGTACCCGGGTGCAAGCATCGGTGTCTCGTTCGACCGCGACGACGGCGGCGCCGAGCCGGGCGCACTCGACCGCGACGGAGCCGCTACCGGCTCCAACGTCCCAGACGAGATCGCCCAGCCGCGGGCCGAGCCGGGCGAGCACGAGCGCGCGTACCTCCGCCTTTGTGATCATGGAGTCGCGGTGGGCGAAGGCCGCTTCGGGCAGCGCCCACCCGGTGGGTCCCGGCTGGCGGCCCGCCACCCAACGGGGTGAAGGCTCCGAAGTGGAGCCCAGCACGAGGACCACATTGGGGTCGGCCCAGTCGCCGTCCGGCCCGGTGATCCGCTCGTCGGGGGTACCCAGTCGCGATGCCACCACGATCCGGCGCGGCGCGTCCGCGAGTGCTTTGGCCAGCTCCGCCGGGCCCGCGCCGGGCGCGGTCAACACCGCGACCTTGCGGTGCGCGCGACAGGCGTTCACCGCGCGGCGCAGGTCGCGGCCGTGCGCGGAGACGACGAGTGCGTCGTCCCAGGGCAGGCCCAGCCGGGCGAACGCGTGGGCCACCGATGACGGCGCCGGTAGGACGCCGGGTTGTAAGCCGGCGCGGCGCAGGGTCGCGACGATCCCGAAGAACCCCGGATCGCCACTGGCGAGGACGACCGCGTGACCATCGTGGGTGGACAGCCGCTCGACGGCCGCGGCCACGTTGCCCAATGCGATCCGTTCGGCGCCGGTCTTCACGTGCTCCAGATGGCGGGCGGCGCCGACGACCAGCGTGGCGTCGGCGAGCAGCGCATCCGCGCCCGGCGGGAACGGTCCGCCGTCGCACCCGATCACTGTGATCACGACACTCCCCTTCCGCCTGAGGAGGGCGCCTCTCTTGGTGCTGAAACGGGGGCGATCGTCCCCTCTTCGTGAGGAGAGCGCCCCGCTACGCGAATAGACCGTAAGAGGGGCCCCCTCCTCAGGAACGGGGGAAGATCCCGGCACCCGATCACGACACCCACCCCGGCTCGGTGGCGGCGACGACGGTACGGCCGGTGAAGTCGACCATCGCCACCTCGGCGGTCAACCCCGAAAAGGCGACAAGCACGTCGCGTACCCGCTGGCACAGTTGATCCCCGGCGGCGCGCAGCAGGCCGGCCGAGTCCCACAGCTCGTACGCGTGCCGTGCCGTGTTCGCCGCCGCCACGTCGGCCACCAGGGACGCCGAGCCGCCGACCGATGACGTCAGCCGACCCAGCAGGCCGGTGTCGACCGCGGAGCGGGTGTAGTGCGTCATGAGTACGCCCGAGGCGAGCTTGGTGAGCTTGCCGGCCATGCCGACGAAGACCACGCGGGTGACGCCCCGCTCGACCGCCATCCGCAGGGCCGCTCCGGTGAAGTCGCCGACCTCGATGAAGCACACATCGGGCAGGTCGGGCAGCAGCGCCATCGCGCCCTTCTCGGTGCGCCCGCCGGTGCACAGCACGATGGTGTCCTCGCCCTGCGCGGCGGCGACCTGTACCGCCTGCACGACGCTGGCCCGCCAGGACGCGGTGGAGAACGGCCGCACGATCCCGGTGGTGCCGAGGATCGAGATGCCGCCGAGCACGCCGAGCCGGCGATTGGTGGTCTTCCGGGCCATCCGCTCGCCGTCGGGCACGCTGATCACCACGCGTACACCGCGCGCCCCGACGACCTCCCGCACCGCCTGAATGATCATCGTGCGGGGTACCGGGTTGATCGCCGGCCCGCCGACGGGCAGGCCGAGGCCCGGCTTGGTGACCACGCCGACGCCTTCACCGCCGTCCAGCGCGATACCAGGCTCGGACAGCCAGGACACGGTCGCGGTGAGGTGGGCGCCGTGCGTGACGTCCGGGTCGTCTCCCGCGTCCTTGACCACGACGGCGGTCGCGGTGTCACCATCCCGCGTAGCCGACTCCACCGCGAACGTCACCCGGCGGCCGCTGGGCAGCCCGATCTCCACCCACGCCGGCGGCTCCCCGGTCAGCAACAGCAAAGCGGCCGCCTTCGCCGCCGCCGAGGCGCAGCTGCCGGTGGTCCAACCGGTACGCAGCGCCTTCGGGCGCACCTTCGCGGTGCGCGGTAGGTCCGGCTCGCGTAGCGACGGGACGTCATCCACTGCGTCCCCGCAGGGCAGCGCGGGCGGTCCGCTCCGCCCGCCGGTACCCGTGGAAGTGCCCGGGGTGGTACAGGTGGCTGCGGGTGCCGTGCGCGTCGAGCGCCGGGCCGACCAGGAACAGCGTGTGCTTCCACAGCTTGTGTTCGCGTACGGTCTCGGCGAGGGTGCCGACCGTGCAGCGCAGCATCAGCTCGTCGGGCCAGGTGACCCGGTAGGCCACCACGACGGCGGTCTCGGCGTCGTAGCCGCCGGCCCGCAGCTCCTCGGCGAGCTGCTTGGCCCGCGCGGCCGACAGGAACAGCGCCATCGTCGTACCGTGCCGGGCGAACTCGGCGACGCTCTCCCCCGCCGGCATCGGCGTCTTGCCGCCTTCGAGGCGGGTCAGGATGACCGACTGTGCCACCTCGGGAACGGTCAGTTCCCGCTGTATCGCCGCCGCGGCGGCCGAGAACGACGAGACCCCGGGGATGACCTCGACCGGGAGGCCCAGCTCGGCGCAGGCGTCGAGCTGCTCCTGCATCGCGCCCCACAGGGACGGATCGCCCGAGTGCAGTCGTACGACGTGCAGGTCCCCGGCGACCGCGCGCTGGTAGATGTCCACGCATGCCTCGAGCGTCAACTCTGCGGAGTCGACGATCTCGGCGTTCGGCGAGGCGTAGTCGAGCATGTCCGGGTGCACCAGGCTGGCGGCCCAGACCACGATGTCGGCGCGCTCCAGGGCGCGGGCACCCCGGACGGTGATCAGGTCGGCAGCGCCCGGCCCGGCCCCGACGAAAGTAGCCCTGCCTGTCATAGCTTTCCCCCTCGGCTGTAGCGGCGCGCCGGCAACAGGACGGTCGCCAGGTACGGGCCGGCGCCGTCCATGTCCGACAGTGGTCCGACCCGCTCGTCGGGCAGGCCCAGGTGCTCGCCGTAGACGGCGTCCCGGCCGGCCGCCTTCGCGATCTCGGCGATCTCCGGCAGGTGGCGCCCGCCCTTGTACACGACGACGGTGCCGTCGCCCGTGACCGCTTCCCGCAGCGACTCGGCGCCGCGGGCCAGCGGCAGCAGCGTCAGCGGCTCGGTGCCCTCCACCAGGGGCGTACCCGACGCCGCCGCCATGGCCTGCATCGCCGTGATCCCCGGGACGGTCTCGACGGCGACGTCGGGCAGCAGCTCCCGGACCGTCTGCGCGAGGTACCCGAACGTCGAATAGACGTTGGGGTCGCCGATCGTCGCGAACGCCGCCGTACCTCCGGTGTCGCGCAGCCAAGCTGCCACCCGCTCACCGGCGGCGTCCCAGTGCCGCTCTCGCCGCGCGCTGTCGTCGCGTTCGTTGAGCGCGAAGACGAGCCGCTCGATGCGCTCGTGCGAGGCGTGTGCGCGTACGGTCGCCTCGGCCCGGCCGGTATCGGCCGCGTCGAGTACGGGCACGAAGACCCGGCCCGCGGTAGCGAGGACGCGTACCGCCTTGAGCGTGACGAGTTCCGGATCGCCAGGGCCGACCCCGACTCCGATCAGGCGCATGAGTTCACCAGACGCTGTGCGAATTCGGGGTGGGCGGCCCAGTGCAGATGCAGGTAGGACGCGTGGACGTTCCCGGCGACGAACCCTTCCGGCGTCGCGTCGCGCCACGCCCACGCGGGGGTCGCCTCGCCAGCCGGGGACGAAGACCCGGCCGGGGACGAAGAACCGGCCGGGTACGAAGAACCGGCCGTCACCGCGGTGCGGTGGAACTCGTGCCCGGTCACCCGGGTGCCGACCGGTGCTAGCCAGCTCGCCGCCACCGCCACCGCGTCGCGGTAGCCCAGCGTCAGCCGCTTCGTCATAGCCGCGTCGGCGTCGAGTACCCCGCACATGGGCGCGCCGTCCAGTGACCGGCACAGCCAGAGCAGTCCGGCGCACTCGGCAGCGATCGGTGCGCCGTCGCGCGCGAGCCGGGCCACGTCAGCCCGAAGTGATTCGTTGGCCGACAGTTCCGACGCGTACACCTCAGGGAAGCCGCCGCCGACGACGAGCGCGCGGGCACCCTCGGGCAGCGACGAGTCGTGCAGCGGATCGAACAGGGCCACCTCGGCGCCCGCCCCGCGCAGCAGTTCGACGGTCTCCGCGTACCCGAAGCTGAAAGCCCGGCCACCGGCGACCGCGACCACCGGTCGGCGCTCGTCGGGCTCCTCCACCGACGGCGACCACGGCGTCGCCGAGAACGCCGGCGCGCTCCGGGCGACCGCGAGGACCGCCTCGAGGTTGACCGACGACGCGACGACGTCGGCGAGCGCCTTCACCGCGGCGACAGCCTCCGACCGACGCTCCACCGCCGGTATGAGGCCCAGGTGGCGCGACGGTGCGGCCACCGCGTCGTGGCGGTGCAGCGCGCCGAGGACCGGAGTGCCGATCTCTTCGAGCGCGGCGCGCAGCAGGTCCTCGTGCCGCATCGAGCCGACCCGGTTGAGGATGACCCCGGCGATCCGGATGCCGCCGCCGGCGCGGCTGCCGCTGCCGCCGCTGACGTCGCTGGCGAAGCTGCGGAAGCCGTGTACGAGCGCGGCGACCGAGCGGCCCTGGGCGGCCGCGTCGACCACGAGGATGACCGGTGCGTCGAGCAGCGCCGCGACCTCGGCGGTCGAGCCGTGGTCGCCGGCACCGGTGCGCCCGTCGTACAGGCCCATCACGCCCTCGATGACGGCCAGGTCGGCGCCGGCCGCGCCGTGCGCGAACAACGGCGCGATCAGGTCGTTGCCGACGAGTACCGGGTCGAGGTTGCGACCCGGCCGGCCGGCGGCGAGGGCGTGGTAGCCGGGGTCGATGTAGTCCGGGCCGACCTTGAAGCCGGCCACGTTCAGGCCGCGCGCGGCGAACGCGGCCAGCAGTCCGGTGGCGACGGTCGTCTTGCCGTGCCCGGAAGCCGGTGCGGCGATGACGATCCGGCTCACCATGCCGCTACCACTCGATGCCCTGCTGGCCCTTGCGGCCGGCGTCCATCGGGTGCTTGACCTTGCCCATCTCCGTGACCAGGTCGGCGACCTCGATCAGCGCCGGCGCCGCGTCCCGGCCGGTGATCACGACGTGCTGGCTGCCGGGCCGGTTGCGCAGCGTCTCCGTCACGTCGTTCACGTCGACCCAACCCCACTTCATCGGGTACGTGAACTCGTCGAGCACGTAGAAGCGGTGCCGCTCGGCGGCCAGATCACGCTTGACCTGGGCCCAGCCCTCGGCCGCCTCGGCGGCATGGTCGCGCTCCGCACCCGGACGCTGGATCCACGACCAGCCTTCACCCATCTTGTGCCAGGTCACCGGCGCACCGATGCCCTTGGCGTCGTACGCGTCGCCGAGCGCGCGGAACGCGGCCTCCTCGCCGACCTTCCACTTCGGAGACTTGACGAACTGGAAGACCACGATCGGCCAGCCGGCGTTCCAGGCACGCAGTGCCATGCCGAACGCCGCCGTCGACTTGCCCTTGCCGATGCCGGTGTGCACGGCGAGGACCGGCTGGCGGCGTCGCTCGCGGGTGGTGAGACCGTCGTCGGGTACCTGCTCGGGCTTTCCTTGTGGCATCAGGCTGCCCTCCGCCTGGTGGCGGCTGTGAGGGTCGCCGCGTCGAGGGCGTCGAGTGGTATGTGGTCGGCGTCCAGTGCGACCGCGAGCCTCCGTGCCAGGCCGAGGCGCACCGGGCCGGACTCGCAGTCGACGACGACGGCGGACGTACCGGCGAGGGCCGGCGCGACCGTCAGCGGGTCGGCGCCCGCGGTGGCCCGCCCGTCGGTGACGAGTACGAGCAGGGGGCGGCGGTGCGGGTCGCGGCGTCTCTCGGCGGCGAGCGTACGCACCGCGGCGCGCAAGCCCGCGGCGAGCGGGGTACGCCCCCCGGTGCGCAGGTCCTTGAGCTTTGCCACGCCGACCTCGTGACTCGTGGTCGGCTCCAGCACGGCCTGCGCGTCGGCGCCCCGGAACGTGATCATGCCGACCTTGTCCCGTCGCTGGTACGCGTCGCGCAACAACGACAGGACGGCCGCCTTGACCGTGCGCATCCGCTGCCGGGCGGCCATCGAACCGGACGCGTCGACGACGAACAGCACCCGGTTGGCCTCGCGTCCGACGCGGACCGCCTCGCGCAGGTCGGTCGTTTCGATCCGGCGGCTTCCGCGGGCGGCGGCGGCCCGCACCGTCGCCGGCAGGTGCAGGCTGGTCAGCCGGCCGGTCGGCTGGCGCGCGCCGACCACCC
>JAOPWA010000379.1 GCA_025965915.1 Dactylosporangium sp.
TGAGCGGCCGCACGCTGTGCAGCGGCTCGGACAAGTGCCTGTACGGCTACTTCACCACGGCCATCCTGCCCAGCGGCGGCAGTTTCGGCACCATCGATTACGGCACCAACATACTGAAGGTAGTCGGATGAAGCGCAGCATCCTCGCCGCTCTGGTCGCGGTCGTACTCGCGGCGGTGGGCTGCGTCGCGGTCGCCGCCTACGTGCGCACCGCCGACAAGCGGGCACTGGCCGGGCAGAAGGCGGTCCAGGTACTGGTCGTGCGTAAGAAGATCCCGGCCGGTACGACCGGCCAGGCGATCCGCACGGGCGGATACACAGAGCTCGTCATCATGCCGGCGGCCACCGTACCGGCCGACGCGCTCGGCGGTATCGACGCGCCGCTGCTGGAGCTGGCTGTCACCGGCGATCAGCAACCGCGCCAATTGTTGCTGCGCGGGGCTTTCGACGCCCCGATCACCCACAGTGGAGGACTGGCCGTCCCGGACGGGATGCTCGCGGTGAGCGTGTCCATGCGGGTACCGGCACAGGTGGCGGGCTACGTGCGGCCCGGCTCGTCCGTGGCCGTGTTCGACACGTTCACCGTGGCCGAGGGCAAGGGTCCGGGCCACCTGCCGGCGGGGGATGGACTCGCCACCGGCCACGACTACGACCAGGCGACCCGACTGCTGCTGCCCAAGGTGCAGGTCCTCGCGCTCGGCGGCCGCGGTACGCCCGGCGCGCAGGTCGGTCCGCAGCCCGCGCCCCAGCCGACGCCGAGTCCCAGCGGGAGCACGACCAGCGGAAGTCAGCAGGCTGACACCGGCTCGGTACTGATCACTGTCGCCGTGACGCAGGAGCAGGCGCAGCGACTGGTGCACGCGGCGCAGACCGGTGCGCTGTACCTGGCCCTGTTGGGCGACGGTACAGAGGCGCGGCCGGGGCCGGGCGTCGACAACTACTCGCTCTTCCAATGACGGGAGGACTCGTCATGACGCTGTACTACGAGCCAGAGGCGGACCGGGCCCGTGCACTGGCTTCGGTCCTCGGCGGACAGCCGCACGGCGCGCAGGATCTCGCCGAGCTGGCGGCGCTGGTGCGCGCCGACCCGGACACGCAACTGGTCATCCTCGGTGCGAGCGTCGAGCTCGCCGAAGCGGTGGCGTTCGCCGCGCAGCACCGGCTGGCCCGGCCGTCCCTGGGCGTGGTGCTGCTGCGCGACCACGTCGACGTGGCCGTGCTCGCCGAGGCGCTCCGCTCCGGCATCCGGGAGGTCATCAACGCCACGGACGCCGACGGCATCCGTGGCGCCTGTGCCCGATCGCTGCAGGTCTCCCATCAGCTCGCCCTCGGCGGCTCGGCACCGGCTGTGGCCGGCGTCAAGGAGGGGCATCTGGTCACGGTGTTCGCGGGCAAGGGCGGCTGCGGCAAGAGTACGGTCGCCACGAACCTCGCGGTCGCTCTCGCCGACGGTGGCAAGTCCCGGGTCTGCCTGGTCGCCCTGGATCTGACCTTCGGAGACGTTGCCAACATGCTTCAGTTGGTCCCCAATCTCAGCCTCGCCGACGCCGTCCCGATGGCGCGTCGGCTCGACGAGACCGCCGTCCGGTCGCTGGTCTCCCCGTTAGCTCCTGGGTTGTACACGCTGCTGGCCCCGCCCACGCCGACCGACGGCGAGCGGGTGGGTCGCGAACTCGTCAGCGAGATCCTGAAGATCGTCAAGCGGATGTACGACTACGTCGTCGTGGACACCCCGCCGTTCTTCTCAGACCAGGTGCTGGCCGCGCTGGACCTGTCGCAGTGGTACATCCTGCTGGCGACACCCGACATCCCGGCGTTGAAGAACCTGCGGCTCACCCTCGATATGTTCGACCTGCTGGAGTACCCCACCAGCCAGCGCATCATCGTGCTCAACCGATCCGACGCCCAGGTGGGGCTGACCCACGCCGACATCGACCGCGTGGTGCGGGCGCCGATCGCCGGTCGGGTGCCCTCGACCCGGGACGTCCCGGTGTCCATCAACCGTGGCGTGCCGCTGATGGTGGACAGCCCGAACAACCCGGTCAGCCGCTACATCCAGGAGGTACGGAGCCGGATCGTTGGTCAACCGGCGCAGGCGGGGGACGCGCCCGGACCCGCGCACCGCCGCCGGGCTTTCACGCTGCGCAGAGGGCGGTGACCGATGGGACTGAACGACCGCCTCGAACAGCGCCGGGCGGCGGCGGCCAACCCTGATCCGGGGCTCTACCCGCCGCCCGTACCGCTGGAACCGGCCCCGCCCGCGACCGGCGTCCCCGCCGCGGCTCCCGAGCGGCAACGGCCGGCGTCGACGGTGGTGGACCCGGTCACCGCGGTGCGTCGCCGCCTCCAGCAGGCGCTGGTCGATACGCTCGGCCCGCAGCTCTACGAGGACATCGGTGACGAGGACGACCTGGCAGTACGGGTGCGCGAAACCATCGCGACCCTGCTGGCCCGCGAGGAGACGCCGCTCGCCGGTGGCGACCGGATGCGCATCACGCAGGAGGTCACCGACGAGATCCTCGGCCACGGCCCGATCGAGCCACTGCTGCGCGACAAGACCGTCAGCGAGATCATGGTCAACGGCCCGCGGCGGATTTTCGTCGAGCGCTCCGGCCGGATCGTGCAGGTGCCGGCCGAGTTCGCCGACGAGGCGCACCTGCGCCGGGTGATCGACCGGATCGTATCCCGGGTGGGTCGGCGGGTCGACGAGGCCAGTCCGATGGTGGATGCCCGCCTGCCCGACGGTAGCCGGGTCAACGCGGTCGTACCCCCGATCGCCCTGGACGGCTCCACGCTGACCATCCGCAAGTTCGCCACCGATCCGCTGACCGTGGCCGACCTGATCAGCTTCGGCACGTTCACCCCGCCGGTGGCGCAGTTGCTCTCCGCGTGCGTGCGCGGTCGGCTGGACATCGTGGTCAGCGGTGGCACCGGCTCGGGCAAGACCACGACGCTGAACGTCCTGAGCGGGTTCATCCCACCGGAAGAGCGCGTGGTCACCGTGGAGGACGCCGCCGAGTTGCAGCTTCACCAGGCCCACGTGGTGCGCCTGGAGTCCCGACCATCCAATGTGGAAGGACGTGGCGAGGTGAGCATCCGCGACCTGGTCCGCAACGCGCTGCGGATGCGCCCGGACCGCATCGTGGTCGGCGAGGTCCGCGACGGTGCCGCGCTGGACATGCTGCAGGCGATGAACACCGGCCACGACGGCTCGCTGACCACCGTGCACGCCAACACCCCGCGCGACAGTGTGGCCCGGCTGGAGACCATGGTGATGATGGCCGGCATGGATCTGCCGATACGTGCGATCCGCGAGCAGATCGCCTCCGCGGTGGACCTCATCGTGCAGGTCGCCCGCATGAAGGACGGCTCGCGGCGGGTCACCTACGTGACCGAGGTGATCGGCATGGAAGGCGACGTGGTCACGTTGCAGGACCTTTTCGTGTACGACCACCGCGCCGGCCGCGACGAGCAGGGCCGCCCACGCGGCGCGCTGGTCTCCACCGGGCTGCGCCCGCGTTTCCTGGAAGAGTTGGCTGCCCACGACGTCACGCTGCCGATGGAGTTCTTCGCCTCGGCGGGCGGTCCTCGGTGATGGGCGCCCCGCTGACGGGGTGGCGGTCATGGCTTGCGGTCGGCCTGCTCGCCGGCCTCCTGGTCGGCACGCCGGCCGCGGCCGACCCGGCTGCGCAACTGTCGGTCTCCGGCGTACAGAACGGCGGCGGCCAGCTCCGGTTCACGCTCACCGCGCACGGCCTGCCGCCCGGTACCGTCCTGGACGGCAGCGGGCTCGTGATCGACCTGGACGGCACGCCCGTGCGCGCGACCGTGGAGCCCGCGCCGGCACCGAGCGCGACCGCTACACCGGAGCGCAGCGTCGTGCTCGTACTCGACACCAGCGGGTCGATGGAGGGCGCCCGGTTGACCGCCGCGAAGGCGGCCGCCACCGGGTACGCGGACGCGCTGCCCGCCGACGTCCGGCTCGGGCTGGTGTCCGTATCGGACAAGCCGGCGACCGTGCTGGTGCCGACCCCGGACCGGGCGGCCTTCCGCGCCGCCGTCGCCGGGTTGCTGGCCCACGGGGGAACCGCCCTCTACGACGGGGTACGCCAGGCTGCCGGCCTGCTGACGGAGGTGGGGGAGCGGCGCGTCGTCGTGCTCTCCGACGGAGCGGACACCGATTCGACCGCTACGCCCGCGGCCGTCGGCGCACAGCTCGCCGGGGCGAAGGTCACGCTCGACGGCATCGCGTACGGACCGGATGCGCAGAGTCCGGCGATGAACGACCTCGCGGCCGGCACCGGCGGGCGGATGGTGGCCGCCGGGGACGCCGCCTCGCTACGGGCCGCCTTCGCCGGGATCGTCGCCGCCACCCGGCCCCCGGTGGCGACCGTGACCGTCACCGTCCCCGCCAGGCTCGCCGGTACCGACGCGACCCTGCATGTCGCGCTGACCGCGGGCGGTGCCACCGTGACCGCGGCCGGTACCCCCGTCAGCATCCCGGCCGGTCCGCCGCTCGCGACCGCGTCCGTGCCGCCGGCACCCCGTTGGCCCCTGTACCTGGCCCTGGGGACCATCGGCGTCGGCACGCTGCTGGCCGCCGCCGTCGTGATGTACCTGCTCGTCGGGCGGTCCACGGTCCGCACCCGGCTGCGCCAGTTGGAGAGCTTCGGCTCCGCCCCCGCGCTGCGCGTCCGGGAGGAGAGTTCGGTGCTGCGCGCGGCGCTGTCGGCCTCCGAGCACGCCATCGCCCGGCGCGGCAACGTCGCCCGGATCGAAGCCGATCTCGACCGGGCCGGCATCGACCTGCGCCCGGCCGAGTGGATCCTGGTCCGCACTGGCGTCGCGCTGCTGGCCGGGGTGCTGTTCGCGATGCTCCTGCCGTGGCTGCCCGGCCTGCTGCTGGGCGTCCTGGGCGGCTGGCTGGGCACCGGAGGATACCGGCGCCTACGCGCCACTCGCCGGGCCCGGCGTTTCAACGACGAGTTGCCCGAAGCGCTGCAGCTCGTGGTCAGCGCACTGCGTTCGGGCTTCTCGTTCCCGCAGGCGATCGCCGCGCTGGTGTCCGAGGGGGACGAGGCCGTGGCCGGCGAGTTCGGCCGGGCGTTGGCCGAGACCCGGCTCGGCGGCGAGCTGGAGGAGGCGCTGCTGCGCACCGCCGAACGCAACGCGAGCAACGACCTGGCCTGGCTGGTGATGGCGATCCGGGTGCAGCGGGAGGTCGGCGGTGCGCTGTCGGAGGTGCTGGAGACGGCGGTGGAGACCATGCGCGAGCGCGGGCGACTGCGCCGGCACGTCCGGGGGCTGTCGGCCGAGGGACGGTTGTCGGCGTGGGTACTGGGCGGCATGCCGGTAGCGGTGGCAGCGTTCATGTTCACAACCCGCCGGGAGTATTTGCGGCCGCTGTACACCACGCCACTGGGCTTGGCGATGCTGGTCGTCGCCGTGCTGATGATGGCGGCGGCCACGTTCTGGATGACGCGCGTCGTCCGGGTGGAGGTCTGAACAGATGAGCCCCTCCACCCTGCTGCTCGTCGCGCTGAGCGCCGTCGGGCTCGTCCCGGTCTTCGGTGTACTCGCCCTGCTGCTGCGCGACCCGAACCGCGCCAATGTCAGCCGTACCCTGGCCACCATCGGGCGCGGCTACGTAGACCCCAACCGACCACCGTCCTTCGGGGTACGGGTCGGCCAGCCGCTGGCCCGCCGGCTCGGGAAGCTCGGCGCTGCCCTGACCGTTGGCGGCGCGGTGGCCCGCCTACAGCGCCAGCTCGACCGCGCCGGCAACCCGGCCGCCTGGCCGGTCGAACGGGTCATCGCGGCCAAGGGCATCGGGCTCGTGCTGGGCGCGGGTGGCGGGGTGCTGTTCGGCCTGCTGATCGGCGGCGCCGGCAGGGTGGTGCTCGCGGCGGTGGCCGGCACGGCGCTCGGCTTCCTCGGACCCGATCTCGCCATTTACAACACGGGCGCCAAGCGGCAGGAAGAGCTACGCAGGTCGCTGCCTGACGTGCTGGACACTCTCACCATCTGTGTGGAGGCGGGCCAGGGCTTCGATGCCGCGCTGGCCCAGGTGGCGCGTAACGGCAAGGGCCCGATGGCCGGGGAGGCGGCGCGGGTGCTGCAGGAGATGCGCATCGGCAAGTCGCGCGGTGAGGCGTTGCGGTCACTGGCCGCCCGCACCACGGTCGGGGAGCTGCGAGGCTTCGCCTCGGCCGTCATCCACGCCAGCGATCTGGGCGTACCGGTGGGTCAGGTGCTGCGCGAGCAGGCCCGGGAGATGCGGACGCGTCGCCGGCAGCGGGCCGAGGAGCTGGCACAGAAGGTACCCATCAAGATCTTGTTTCCGACGTTGTTCTGCCTTTTCCCGGCGCTGTTCGTTGTGATCATCGGCCCCGGCGTCATCAACATCATCCACACGTTCGCGCACTGACCGCCATCCCAACTGGTCAGTCCGCCGACACCGGCCAGCACACAGTTGACGAACCGGGCGCCGCGCGTCTTCGCCTGCGAGAACTGCGCGCCGGTAAGGTCGCAGCCGACGAACTGCGCCCCGGTGAGATCCGCGCTGGAAAAGTCGGCGCGGGCCAGGTTGCAGTTTGTTGAACACCACCGCGTTGAAGCCGGTGAACCGCCAGTCCGACAGATCAAGCCGGCACTCGTCGAACGTGACGTCCTTGACGAGGCCGTCGGTCCAGGTGAACCCGGTCATCCGTGACCCCGACAGCCGGACCCGGATCAGGGAGGAACCACCCGTCCGGACGTTGGCCAGGTTGCTGTTCTCGAACAGGCAGTCGGCGAATCTCGACCGGTCGGGGAGGGGGTTACGCGATGACCTCTCGTGCGCCGAGGTCGAACCCGGCCAGTGCGTCGCGGTGCGGTACGTGCGTCAGGTGAAGGTCGGCAAGGCCCAGGCGTCGGTACGTCGTGTGCAACGCCGCCACCACGGCGCCGAGCGCTCCGGACAGGTCACCGAGCCCGGCGACCTGAACCGGGGCGGCGGTGGGCACGATGTCGCGTAGCCGGCGGTTGAGTTGTTCGAGGCCGGGCTCGAGCGCGTGCGAGATCCCGCCGCCGAGAACGATCACTTCAGGTTCGTAGGCGACCACGGCGGCCGTGAGGACGATGAGCAGGGCCTGCTCGATGTGCTGTTTGACCGGGGAGAGGCGGGGGTCGGTGGAGTGGAACACGTCGGCGGGGTTGTCGAACAGCAGCCCCAGCTCGCGTGCGCGGTTGAGGATGCCGGGTCCGCTGATGAGCTGCTCCAGCGAGCTGCCGAGCGGACCGGCGGGCAGGTGCCCGAACTCGCCCACCAGCCCGGTGCGGCCGTGGAAGAGTCGCCGGTCGAGTGCGACACCGGCGCCAAGTCCGGCGCCGACGGTGAACATGACCGCGGTCTGGGCGTCGCGCGCGGCGCCGAAGCGTAGTTCACCGAGCAGGGCGTAGTTGGAGTCGTTGTCGAGCTCGACGTCCATTCCGAGTTCCTGCTCGAGCACGCGCAGGAAGTCGGGATCCTCTACCTGGCGTAGGTTCGGCGCGTTGGACACCGTACGGTCGTCGCGCCGGACCGCTCCAGGTAGGCCGAGGGCGACGGCGTCGAGCGAAGATAGCTGGGCGGCGACCGTGTCGAGGATCAGGTGGGCCAGCCACCGGCCCAGCTCGGTGGCGTCGCACCTGGCCGGCGTCGGAACCGTCCTGGTGACCAGCGGCCTGGCGGCCAGGTCTGCCACGACGATGCGGACGTTGGAGCCGCCGAGGTCGACTCCGCAGACGACCGTACGCTCAGTTTGGATCTTGAGCGAGGTGGCGCGCCTGCCTCGGCTGGCACTCGGGGGGCCGCCTGCCTCGCTGAGCAACCCTTCCGTGAGCAGTTGATCGACGATGCGCGAGACGGTGGCGGGGGACAGTCCGGTCTCCTGGCCGATAGCCGTCCGGGTGGCCGACCCGCGGGCCAGCACATGGGCGAGTACGGCCGACCGGTTGGCACGGCGCGGCACCTGGGCATCCACGTGCCTCACCCCCAATTCCTTTCGACTTGAAAATGCTAGGTGAGCAGGTCCGGCCCGGTCAATGGGCGAGCGGTCAGCATTATGGTAGCTAACGGACGATTCGTCCCGCTTTATTAGTGTGCTCAGATCACACTTTCCCGCCAAACTCCCTCTTGACGAGGGTTGTGGCGACGCTAATACTTTCGGCCTGAGCAAAATTCGGAACCCGGTCCGAACTCGAACCGCGGCCGGCAGGGGTGGGTCCTGTCCGTGATCGCAGACGAAGTGAGGAATCGGCGCCCGCCACACCGGGGTCGGTCCGCTCGCGAGCGGCGCGGCAGGCACACCTAAACGCATGTGACACACGGTTCGAAGGGGAACTGATATGAACTTCAGGCCTAGACGGGGGGCCGCGTTAGGCGCCCTTTGCGCGTTGACGCTGCTGGTCAGCGCATGCGCCGGGACCGGCGGCAACGCTGCGAGCAACCCGAGTGCCAGTCGTAGCCAGCCGAGCCTCGCGTTCGCTGGGCCCAACGGGGAGACGCCGACGGCGGCCGACCAGCTGAGCCTGACCCCCGAGGAGATGGTCAAGGTCAAGGCCGGCAACTACACGGCCGCCTTCGTCTGGCACGAGGAGTCGGCGCTGGTGAAGGCCGTCGAGTCGGGCGCGCGCAAGCAGTTCGAGAAGCTCGGCATCAAGGTCGTCGCGACCACGAGCGCCGACTTCGACGCCGCCAAGCAGGCGAACAACGTGCAGACCGTACTGGCGAAGAACCCGAACGTGATCGTCACGATAGCGGTCGACCCCGTCGCCGCCGCCGCGGCGTTCAAGCCCGCGGTCGACAAGGGCACCAAGCTCGTGGTCATGACGACGCCCCCGAAGGGCTACAAGGCCGGGCAGCAGATCGTGGGCATCGTGACCAACGACCTGGCCGCGATGGGCAAGGCCAACGCGGAGATGCTCGGCAAGGCCCTGGGCGGCAAGGGCAAGGTCGGCTACATGTACCACGACGCGAACTTCTGGTTCACCAACCAGCGGGACAAGGCGTTCAAGGACTGGCTGGGCTACCTGTACCCGAACATCCAGATCGTCGCGGAGCAGGGCTTCTCCGACCCCGCCCGCACCGAGGACATCGCCAACGCGATGCTGACCCAGCACTCCGACCTCAACGGCATGTACGTCGCCTGGGCTACCGCCGCCGACGGCGTGCTGTCCGCGCTGCGCCAGCAGGGTCGCAAGGACGTCAAGGTCGTAACCAACGACCTCGAGGCCAACCAGGCGGCCGACATGGTCAAGGGCGGCAACATCGTCGGACTTGTCAACAACGGCTCGGTCCGCATCGGTGAGGGCCTCGCGACCATGGCCGGATACGGCCTGATCGGCAAGAAGGCCCCGGAGATGGTGGTCGGCGCGCCGAAGGCTGCCACCAAGGACACCGTCGCCGACGCCTGGCGCGACGACTACGGCCAGGAGCCGCCGGCGAGCGTGCTCGGCAAGTAGACGCGAACCAGCGTCTTCAAGACCGAACCGGATTGTCCGGGGCCTCGCGGACAGCGAGGCCCCGGGCTCGGCCCGGTGGTTGGCAACAGCAGGGTTGCAAGGAGAAGGATCATGGGATACGTCCAGACAGTCCTCGGGCCGGTGGCCCCGGAGTCGCTGCGCCGGGTGATGACCCACGAGCACCTCGGCTCGATCGCACCGGGGCCGTGGCTGAGCGGCGGCGTCGGCGACGACCGCGCGGACCTGGCGGTCAAGGCTGTTCAGGGCCTGCCCGAGCTCGGCTTCGGCGCCATCGTGGACCTGTCGCCGTACGAGGTGGTCGGCCACGACGTGACCCTGCTGCGAGAGGTCGCCGAGCGGACCGGACTGCACGTGGTCGCCGGTTCGTCGATCTACCTCGAGCCGTACTCGCCGCGCTGGGCGCTCGACGCCAGTGTGGACGAGATGCGGGACCGCTTCGTCGCCGACGCGACGGTCGGCGTCGGGGACACCGGGATCAGGGTGGGCATCTACGGCGAGCAGGCCACCGGTCTGAACGAGATCACCCCGCACGAGGAGAAGTGCCTGCGGGCGGCAGCCCGGGCCCACCTCGTGACCGGGTTGTCCATCAACACCCACACCACGCACGGCACCATGGCGCTCGAGCAGGTCGAAATCCTGCGTGAGGAGAAGGTCGACCCCTCCCGCGTCGTCATCGGCCACATGGACATCCACCCCGACCCCGCGTACCTGCGCGCGGTGCTGGCGACCGGAGTGACCATCGCCTTCGACACCATCGGCAAGCAATTCTGGGACTTCGTGCTCGCGCCACTCCCCGAGGACCCGCCGGAGGGAGAGTTCGAAAAGCGCGCGTACTACCGCCCCGACCGGGCCCGCCTCGACAACCTCGTCGGGCTGGTTCGCGACGGTTACGCCAGCCAGCTCCTGATGGCGATGGACATGACCGGGGCGGAGGCCTATCTGAACCCGCGTACACACGGCCGGCTCGGCTACTCCTACCTGGGGCAGGAGATCGTGCCCGCCCTGGCCCGGATCGGCGTCTCCGAGGATGACCTCGAGCAGATCCTGGTACGCAACCCGGCACGTCTGTTGACCATCGGCTGATGACCGCGTCAGACGTTTCGCAGCTGCACTGCTCGGTGGCGACCGGCCCGGCCGGCGCCGTCGGCGGAGCCCACACTGCCGGCGCCGTCGGCTATGTGGCCGGCGTCGACCTCGGCGGCACCAAGGTGCGCGCGGCGCTGGCCGACCTCACCGGCCACATCGTGGCGGAGGACGTGGTCAGCACGCACCCGCGTGGCGGCACGGCTGTCGCCCAGCAGATCGCGACCCTGATCCGAACGCTGGCGACGCAGGCCGGCGTCGAGTGGACCGACATCCGGGCGTCGGCGGTGGGTAGCCCCGGGGCGTACAACCCGGAGACCGGCGCGATCGACCTGTCGCCGAACATCTCGAACCTCGATGCACTTGATATCCGCCAAGAGCTCATACAGCGGCTGGGCCACCCGGTCATCCTGGACAACGACGTGAATATGGCCGCGTTCGGCGAGCAGCGGATGGGCAGTGGCCGTGATCATCGCGACTTCGTGTTCGTCGCCGTGGGCACCGGGATCGGTATGGGCATCGTCGTCAACGGCGAGCTCTTCCGGGGGGCGCGTGGCGCTGCCGGCGAAATCTCCTACCTGCCCATCGGGACCGACCCGTTCGACCCCGCCAACCAGGTCAGAGGGGCCCTCGAGGAGGCGGTCGCCGGCGCGACGATCGCCCAGCGGTACGAGGAGGCGACCGGGGAGCGGGTGAGCGTGCCGGCCGTGTTCGAACGCGCCGGGGCCGGCGACCAACACGCCCTGGCCGCCATCGAAGACGAGGCCAGGCTGATCGCCCTCGCCGTGGTCGCCGTCGGCGCCGTGCTCGACCCGGAGGCCGTCGTCCTGGGCGGGGGCATCGGCTCCCGGGTGGAGATGCTCGACCCGGTCCGGCGTTGGCTCACGCGTCTGGGCACGTACGCGCCGGCAGTGAAGACCAGCCTGCTCGGCCACCGCGCCGCTCTCGTCGGCGCCATCGCGGCCGCCCGCTCCGAGGCCATCGGCACGGGCTCACACCGAACCGACCCGCCAATCGAATCGATACCGGGGACCGTTGAAGGGATCACCAAATGACTCAGGCGGGGACTGCCGCGCCGGCAATCGGCCGTCCGTGGTGGCGCGCGATCAACTGGCGCGAGTACGTGGTGTACATCGGGTTCGTCCTGGTGTTCCTGTTCTTCGCCGTCTACCTCGGCGAGAACTTCCTGAACTCGACCAACCTCTCCAACATCGTCATCCAGACTGCCCCGATCACCGTCATGGCGGTCGGCCTCGTGTTCGTGTTGTCGACCGGTGAGATCGACCTGTCGATCGGGTCGGTGGTGGCCGTCTCCGCGCTGACGGGCGCAGCTGTGCTGCGCGACACCAACAGCATGATCCTCGGGGTCGCGGCGGGGTTGGCGGTCGGCGCCATCGTCGGGCTGATCAACGGTGTCTTCGTCACCTTCGTCCGGCTGCCATCGTTCCTGGTGACCCTCGCCACGATGGGCGCCATCGCCGGGGTGGCCCGACAGATCAGCAACCTGCAGTCGATCCCCGTGTCCAACAGCTCGTTCCTCGGGCTCTTCGGATCGGGCTCCCTGTTCGGTATACCCGGATTGATCATTTGGTCCGCGCTGGCGGTCCTGGTCGGCTACCTCGTGCTGCGCCAGACCCGGTACGGCGCCCATGTGCTCGCGATCGGTGACAACGTCAACGCGGCGCGGGTCAGCGGCATCAAGGTGGCCCGCGTCAAGATCATGGTGCTGATGGGTAGCGCGATGTGCGCCTCGCTGGCCGGCCTGCTGTACGCGGGCCGCCTCAACGGCGCCCGCTACACCCTGGGCGAGGCCGACCTCATGACGGTGATCGCCGCCGTCATCGTAGGCGGAACCAGTCTCTTCGGAGGCAAGGGAACCGTCGTCGGCGCGCTGATGGGCAGCCTGTTGATGGGGATGCTCAACAACGGGCTGATCCTGGCCAACCTCTCCGTGTCGCAGCAGATGATCGCCCGCGGGCTGATCATTCTCGTCGCCGTGTCGCTCTCGCTGCGCGAGAAGCGCAGCTGACCTGTAGGAGAAACAAATGTTTCTGGACCTGCTCCGGCGCCGCAACCCGGGCTTTCTGCGGGCGGCCGCCGAGCTTCACCACAATGGTCAGTTGCCCGCTAACTGCTACGCGCTGGACCTGGACACCGTGCGCGTCAACGCCGAGGCGATCAAGCGGGAGGCCGACCGCCTCGGCCTGACGCCGTTTGCGATGACCAAGCAGATCGGCCGGAACCCCGACCTGTGCCGCACGGTTCGCGACGCCGGTATCACCGAGGCCGTCGGCGTCGATCTGCAGTGCGCGCTGGCCGCCCGGCAGGGGGGCTTGCGCACCGGTCACATCGGCCACCTGGTGCAGATCCCGCGCCATGAGGCGGGAACGGCCGCCGCGCTCGACCCGCGGTACTGGACGGTGTTCAACGAGCGGAAGGCCGTCGAGGCCGCGGCCGCCAGCAGGGCGCTCGGCCGAGACCAGGCCCTGTTGGCGCGCATCGTCGGCCCCGTCGACAAGTTCTACCGTGGCCACGAGGGCGGGTTCGACGCAGCGGACATCGTCGCCGTAGCCGACCGGCTGGACGAGTTCGAGGGCGCCCACTTCGCGGGCATCACGACGTTCCCGGCCCTCCTGTTCGACCAGGCCGCCGGCAAGGTACGGCCCACCCCGAACCTGGGGACGTTGCAGGAGGCGGCGGCATGCCTGCGGGCTGCCGGGCGGCAGCGGATCGAGTTCAACGCCCCGGGCACCACCTCCATCGCGACCCTGCCGATGCTGGCCGAGGCCGGCGCGACGCAGGTCGAACCGGGGCACGGCCTGACCGGCACCACACCGTGGCACGCCGTCGAGGACCTGGTCGAGGAGCCCGCCGTCCTGTACGTCAGCGAGGTGTCCCATCTCTATGGCAACCACGCGTACGTGTTCGGCGGTGGACTGTACGTGGACCCCGTCCTGGGACTGGGACACACCAGGGCGCTCATCGTGCGCAACGGTGACCTCGACACCGCCCACCTGGTCGACGTCGAGATGCCGGCGCCCGAATCCATCGACTACTACGCCATGGCGGACGTCAGCACCGTGACCGGGGTCGAACCGGGTGACACCGTCATCTTCGGATTCCGGCCCCAGGCGTTTGTGACCCGGGCCCTGACGGCAGGCATCGCCGGGGTCCGGTCCGGCACGCCCACCGTTCCGGGCGTGTACGCGGCGGACGGGTCGCCGCCCATCGGGCTCGGCGCCGACGCCATCACTGAATCCGCCGTGAGCTGAGGAGTAGATCGTGAACCACGAGCAGATCGGGACCACGGCGACCGTCCCGGACCGGAGTGTCGCGCCGCTGCGGCTCAACAACATCCGCAAGCAGTTCGGCGGTGTCGTCGCGATCGAGCGGTTCGACCTCGACGTTCAGGCCGGCGAGATCGTCGCCCTGGTCGGCGACAACGGGGCGGGTAAGTCGACCCTGGTGAAGATGGTGTCCGGGGTCTACCAGCCGACCGAGGGCGAGATCCTGCTGCAGGGCCGGCCAGCCTCCTTCCGGGATGCCTCCGACGCCCGCCGGCAGGGCGTCGAGGTCGTCTACCAGGACCTCGCGCTGGTCGACTCCCAGCCGGTATACATGAACATGTTCCTCGGCCGGGAACTGACCCGGGGCCCGTTCCGGCTGCTCGACCGTCGTCGGATGGCCCGGGAGACGCAGGAGTTGGTGGACAACCTCGACGTCCGCATCCCGAGCGCCAAGGCGACGATCCGGGAACTGTCCGGGGGCCAGCGTCAGGCGGTGGCGATCTGCCGCGCCACGCACTGGGCGAGCAGCCTGGTGCTGATGGACGAGCCCACCGCCGCACTGGGAGTGGCCGAGACCGCCAAGGTCG
>JAOPWA010000408.1 GCA_025965915.1 Dactylosporangium sp.
ATCCGACGAGTCACCGGACAGATGGGTGTGCAGCCGCACGTCCAACTTCTCGGCCAGATCCGCGCAGGACCGCATCAGCTCCGTCGTCGCCCCGAACACCGAGTGCGGCCCGATCGCCATCCGTACGGTCGCCGCCGGATCCCGGTCGTGGTACCGGTCGACCAGGCGTGCGCAGTCGGCGAGCACGGCGTCGACGTCCTCGACCATGTGGTCGGGCATCGGGCTGCCGTCGCGCCGACCGCGGTTGACCGCGCCCCGGGTCGCGTGGAACCTCAGCCCGGACTCGGCGGCGGCGAGGATCGACGCCTCGACCAGGCTGCCCCGTCCGGGCGGTTGCAGGTACAGGTGGTCGCTCGTGGTGGTACAGCCGCCGAGAGCCAGTTCGGCCAGGCCGACCCGGGTGGAGAGGTAGATCGCCTCCTCGTCCAGCTTTGTCCACAGCGGATAGAGCGCGCCCAGCCAGCCGAGGAAGTCGGTCGTGGTCATCGGCTGATACGCGCGAGTGAGGTTCTGCCACAGGTGGTGGTGCACGTTCACCAAGCCCGGGGTGACGAGGCAACCGGCGGCGTCGATCCGTTGCCGCGCCGGCGGTTCAGCGCCGGGTCCGCCCACTGCCGCTATTCGGCCGCCGGTGACCGCCACCCAGCCGCCCGGGATCTCCCGATCCGCGTCGTCCACGGTGGCAACCAGGGTGGCCCCGGCGACCAGCAGGTCGACCGGGGCCGCCGGGGCGGTGTCGTCGGACACTGACCTATCCCAGCTTGATAGCTGGATCGATGAAGTCATTGCTGACGATGTCGCTCGCCTTCAGGTCGGGCGGTACGGTCACGCCGCGCGCGGCGAAGATCGGTTTGAGCAACGCGATCGCCCGGTCCACCCGGGCCAGGTCGAAGTCACCGAGCGTGTTGTTGGGCCCGTTGCCGACGAGCTTGAGGTTCTTCATCACCTCCACCGCGTTCGCGTTGGCCGCGGCCGTGATCGGCGGGCCGCCCGGGATGGCCTGGGCAATCTTCACCAGCGTGGCGTTGGTCGCTGCCGGATTGGTGATGTAGTCGACCTGCGCCTGCTGGATCATCGGCACGAGCTTCTTAAGGCAGCCGGACGAGGAGCTGAGCTGGTCGGCGCGTACCGCCAGGCCCTGCGGGTAGATCTCGTACCCGGAGTCGTGTACCAGCAGGGACTTCACCGGCTTCTTCCACTCCGGGACGTCGTGCTCCCAGCGGTACGGCTCGTTGCTCGCGTACGCCTGCTGGATCACCTTGCCCCGCTCGGCGACGAACCGGGCCGGCGTGCCGTCGTACGACGCGTCGAGCTGGCTCTTGGTCACGTAGCCCTTCGACACCAGGTAGTCCATGAAGGGCAGGCCCTCCAGGTAGGTCACCTTGGCCTTGGTGGCGGCGACGTCCGACCACGAGTTGATGGTGTACGTGGCGGGGTCCCACATGAGGACCTGCGGGTTGATGTCCAGTGGCGCGACCACGGCCTTGGTGGGGAACTTGCCGGCGCCGGTGACCGCGTCGTCGGTGGCCACGTAACCGAGGAAGATGGACTTGTCCTGGTACATCTGGGCCGGGATCGGCTGGAACCCGATGAAAGGTCCACCCAGCCGGACTTCGACGTTGACACCGGTGTCGCCGAGCCGCCCGGTGTACGTACCCTTCTTGGCGTCGATCGTCCCGTTCGGGCCGGCGAGCTGGAAGGCGGCGGCGCGCTCGGGGGTGGCGTACCAATCGATCTGCAAGACGATCGTCGCCGGGCAGATCCCCGCCAGCGCGCCGGACCCGGCGGGCGCCGGCGCGGCGTTACCGGTCGCGTGCGCACATGCGCCGAGTAACGCGGTGACGGCGGCCAGGGCGGCCGCCGCCCGCAATCGGGTCTTTCGCATAGCGGTCTCACACTTCCACTTCTGCAGGAGGGAATCCGGGGTTCAGTCGGTGCGGCGGCGTTGGATCCAGGTGCCGAGCAGGTCGAAGCACCAGAACAGGACCAGCCCGACGAGAGAGGACAGGCACAGCGCGGAAAGCAGCTTCTCGGTGGCGAGCTGCTGCCGGTAGACGTCGATCAGCCGACCGATGCCCGCCTCACCCTGGCGGAAGAAGAAGTCGGCGATGATCGCGCCGATCACCGAGAGGCCGGCGGATATCTTCATTCCGGTGAGGATGGCCGGCAGCGCGGCGGGCAGTTGCAGGCGCACTAGCCGCTGCCAACGGCTGGCGTGGTGGAGGGTGAACAGGTCATGCAGTCCGGGCTCGACGGAGCGCAGCCCGAACAGCGTGTTGGTGATGAGCGGGAACGACGAAACCAGCACACACACCAGGACGCGGCTGTTGAAGTCGTAGCCGAACCAGAAACCCAGCAGCGGTACCACGGCGAGGATCGGGATCGTCTGCAGCAGAACCGCGTACGGGTAGAGCGAGAACTCCAGCCAGCGCGCCTGGCTCATCAGAATGCCGAGCGCGACGCCGAGCACGATGGACACGCCGAGCCCGACCAGGGCGACCTGGGTGGTGGACCACAGCGCCGGCAGGATCTGCTCGCGTGCGAACGGATCGAGCAGCCCGTTGCGCAGCACATCCTGGGGCGGCGGCAGTAGGAACCGGTTGTCCGGGGTCAGGAGCACCTGGCTCGTGAAGGTCCAGCCGGCTAGCACGAGGCCGAGAACCACAACAGGTGCGACGACCCGGACCACGGTACCGGTCCGGCGGGGGCGTCGCGGCGAACGCGGTACAGCGGCTGGCGCGGCGCCGTGCGCCGTCGTGTCGGCCGAGCGGACAGCGGTCACGCGGGCACCGCGCCGGCGTGACGAAGGGCCCGGGACACCTCGGCGGCGACCGTGGCGAAGTCGCTGTCGTAGCGCAGCTCCGGTGGGCGCGGGTGGGCGAACGGCACGTCGATGTCGGCGACGATCCGGCCCGGCCGTCCGCTAAGGACGATGATCCGGGTAGCCAGGAACACCGACTCCGGCACCGAGTGCGTGACGAACAGCCCGGCGAACGGTTCGGCGACGAACAACGCGTTCAGCTCCTCGCCCAACTGTTCCCGGGTCATCTCGTCGAGCGCGCCGAACGGCTCGTCGAACAGGAACAGCTCGGGCCGCATTGTCAGGGCGCGAGCGATGGACGTGCGCATGCGCATGCCGCCGGAGAGCTGAGCCGGGCGGTGGTGCTCGAACCCGGCGAGCCCGACGCGCGCGATCGCCGTGCCGGCCAGTTCCCGGCGGGTGCCGGCCGGCAGACCGGCGAGCTGCGCGGGCAGTTCGACGTTGCGCAGAACCGAACGCCAAGGCAGTAGCGTGGCCTCCTGGAACACGTACCCGATCGGCACCTGGCTGACGTGTACCTGGCCGGTGGTCGGCGCCTGGAACCCGGCCGCCAGTCGCAGCAGCGTGGACTTCCCGCAACCGGAGGGGCCGACCAAGGCGACCAACTCGCCCCGGCGTACGGCGAACGAGACACCCGTCACCGCGCGTGTCCCGTTGGGGAACACCACCCCGGCGTCCTCGAACCGGATCGTCGGCTCGTCGGTCATGGCCGGCCTGACCAGGACTCGCATACAGCGACGATGGCACCGGCCACCGAACCCGGCTGTGGACACATGCTGCGCGCCTCCTCAGGCCGCTCGGTCGTACCTTAGCGATCTGGTTGTATACAACGGCCGTTGCCGGCGAACGTCGGCGCAGTAACGGGGATGTTTCGCATCCGGCTGGTGGCGGTGTTCGCCAATGGGACCTGCGGGGTTCCAAACCCCTGTGGGTGCCAGATAATCGGTCACCTCACGCGGCCTGCGAGTATTCGCCGATCAGACCGATCGTCCCGGCAGGTGCCTGCCCACGAAAGCCCAGCTCAGCCACAACAGGCGACGTTCTGGCACCCACACCGAGCAGAACGTTACTTTCGCGACTTGGCACGTCATCGCGCTGTAACACGCCACTCCTACGGTGCGCATACGAGCTTGGATCCAAAGTTGGATGCATGTTCATATCCAGCCAAGGAGAACGTATGGCCTCACCGACAGCGCCGGGTATCCAGATCCGCAACCTCACAAAGAAGTTTCGCGTTGGACGCCGGGACGTAACCGCCCTGGACGGGGTCGACATCCACTCCGACGAAGGCGAGTTCGTCTCCCTCCTGGGGCCGTCGGGGTGCGGGAAGAGCACCATCCTTCGCATCCTGGCGGGGCTCGAGCCACAGTCCGGCGGGCAGGCCCTGGTACACGGTGAGACGCCGGCCGATATGCGCAAGCGCCATCATCTCGGCATCGCCTTCCAGGACAGCGCCCTGCTGCCCTGGCGATCGGTGCGCTCCAACATCGGATTGCCGATGGAGATCGCCGGGCTGCGGAAGGATGGGAACCTGATCCAGGATCTCATCGATCTCGTGGGTCTGACCGGGTTCGAAGACGCCCGCCCCGGTCACCTGTCCGGCGGCATGCGCCAGCGAGTCGCGATCGCCCGGGCCCTGGTGGTCAAGCCGCGGGTCCTGCTCCTGGACGAGCCGTTCGGGGCGCTCGATGACATGACCCGGCAGAACCTGAACGTCGAACTCCTCCGGATCTGGACCGAGAGGCCGGCTACGACGCTGATGGTTACCCACGGCATCGCCGAGGCGGTCTTCCTGTCCGACACGGTCATCGTGATGAGCGCGAGACCCGGACGGGTCGAGAGAGTGGTCAGCATCGACCTGCCACGTCCGAGGACGCCGGAGATGGTGCGTTCCAATGAGTTCCACCACTACGTGGATCTCCTGTCGTCGATTCTCTTCGACTCCGGTCGTCACGGAGACGCCGCGCAACCCGATTCGGCGTACGCGAAGTCGGGTGGGCCGCGATGAATCGGAAACTCCTGCTTCGCCTGGCCGGAACATGTGTCGTCCTGCTCGTGTGGCAGATCACCGGAATGACGGGTGTCCTCGGGCCCGCGATAGCGCCGCCCGCCCAGGTCGTCTCGGGCGTGGTCTCCGACGGCGTGGCGTTCTACGGTCTCCATGTCCCGGTGACGCTTTCCTCGGCAGCCGTCGGCTATCTGTGGGGGAACCTCATCGCCATCGCGTGCGCCGCGTCCGTCGTCGTGATCCCCTGGCTGGAGAAGCTGGTCCTGCAGATCGGGATCGCGTCCGCATGCATCCCCCTGATCGCGACCGCGCCCATCCTGGCCGCGTGCTTCAACGGCCCGGTGACCTCCACGATCATCGCTGCGGTGTCAGTCTTCTTCACCACGCTTGTCGGCAGTGTGAACGGTCTTCGGCAGGCGGACCGCAGCAGCGAGGACCTCGTCCGCGCATACGGCGGCGGCCGGGTTGCGGTGCTGCGCAAGGTCCAACTGCTCTCGGCCCTGCCTAGCATCCTCACCGCCCTGAAGATTGCGGCCCCAGCGGCGATCCTGGGCACCGTCATCGGCGAGTTCATGGGTCAGGAGCGCGGCCTGGGCGCGGCGCTCGTCGTCGCCGAGCAGTCCAGCCACGTCCTCCGTACATGGGGCATCACACTCGTGTCCAGCCTGCTGGCGGGGATCGGCTTCGTCGCCGTCGGCGTTGTGGAGAAAATCGCTACCCCGTGGGCGGCGGGCATGTCGGACGAGGCGGCATGAGCACCGCGATCACCTCCCCCCGCAGCGCCCTCGGAGCCTTCGCCCGCAGCGCCGCGCGGAGCGCTCTCACCCTCTCCGGCACGGTCGTCGCCATCGTCATCGTCTGGACGGTGTTCCTGCGGACGGTGAACGTCAGCCCGTACGTCGCGAAATCACCTGTCGACGTGTGGAACTACCTGGTGACGGCGCAGGACGCGGCGGCGCACCGGTCCGCAATCTGGTCTCTTCTCGCCCGCACCTTGACCGACGCCTCGCTCGGGTTCGCGCTCGGGCTGGCTCTCGCCGCGACCGTATCCCTGCTGTTCTACTTCTCGGACAGCATCGAGCAGATGTTCGTGCCGACGATGACGGCTCTTCACGCCATCCCCATGGTCACGGTTGCGCCGATCCTCGTACTGGTTTTCGGGCGGGGATCGATCGGCACAGCGGTCATCGGCTCCGCGATCGTGTTCGTCCCGGCGCTGCTGACCATGC
>JAOPWA010000421.1 GCA_025965915.1 Dactylosporangium sp.
GGCGATCGTCCTGCTCGACGAGCCGACGACCGGCCTCGATCCACAGGCCAGACATCTGGTGTGGGAGCGGCTGTTCCGGCTCAAGCAGCGCGGCGTGACGCTCGTGCTCACTACGCACTACATGGACGAGGCGGAGCAGTTGTGCGACCGGCTCGTCGTGATGGACGGAGGCAAGATCGTGGCGGAGGGCTCACCGCGCCAGTTGATCGAGCGGTACTCCACCCGGGAGGTGGTGGAGTTGCGCTTCTCCGAGGCCTCGCTCGACTCGTACCTCGGCAAGCTGGACGGTATCGGCGAGCGGCTCGAGCTGTTGCCCGACCGGATCCTGCTCTATGCCGCCGACGGTGACCTCGCCGTCGCGACAGTCCAAGGCCGCGACCTGCGCCCGTCCAGCGTGCTCGTGCGCCGCAGCACCCTCGAGGACGTGTTCCTGCACCTGACCGGCCGGACCCTGGTGGACTGAGATGACCCACCCGACCTTGGCGGTCTTCGAGCACCAGCTCGTCGGCTACCGCCGTACCTGGCGCGGCACGGTGCTCAGCTCGTTTCTGTTGCCGGTGCTGTTCCTGCTCGCCATGGGCTTCACCGTCGGCGGCTACGTCGACCGCGCCGGCGGGCTCGGCGTGCGATACCTCGACTTCATCGCGCCAGGGCTGCTCGCCTCGACCGCGCTACAGGTCGCCGTGGGGGAGTCGACCTGGCCGGTGTTCTCCGGCTTCCAGTGGCACCGGATGTACCACTCGATGCAGGCCACGCCGGTACGGGTGTCCGACATGGTGCGAGGACATGTCGCGTACGTGCTCCTGCGCGTCGCGCTGTCAGCGGCCGGCTTCCTGATCGTGATGGCGGCCTTCGGCACGCTGCACTCGGGATGGGCCCCCGCCGCGCTGCCGGTATCGCTGCTGGTCGGGCTCGCCACCGCGGCGCCGGTGTTCGCGTACAGCGCCAGCATCAAGACAGAGGGCCTCTTCGCCGTGCTCTTCCGGTTCGCGGTGGTCCCGATGACGCTCTTCGCCGGCGTGTTCTTCCCGGTCGGGTCGCTGCCGCTCGCGGCTCGCGTGCTCGCCTACCTCTCACCGCTGTGGCACGGCGTGGAGTTGACCCGCGCGGCCACCCTCGGCACCGCGACCGCCTGGGGAGTCTGGGCGCACATCGGCTACCTGATCGCGTGGAGCGTGGCCGGATATCTGCTCGCGACATACCGCTTCGGCCGCCGGCTGGCGGACTGACGGGGAAGGAACACCCATGGTCACCCTCGTGCTGCCGCGCTTGGCCGCCCGCGCCGAACGACGGTTCCAGCGCTCGGCCGCGGTCACCGGGCGCAACGTGACCGCCGCCCGTCACTTCGGGTACTGGTGGGTCCTCGTCTCCGGCTTCTTCGAGCCGGTGCTCTATCTGCTGTCCATCGGCCTCGGCGTCGGTGCGCTGATCAAGAGCTTCACGCTGCCCGACGGGCGCACCGTCTCCTACGCGGCTTTCGTCGCGCCCGCGATGCTCGCCGCTTCAGCCATGAACGGCGCGCTGGCCGAGACGACCATGAACCTGTTCGGGAAGATGAAGTACATGCGGCTCTACGACGCGGTGCTGGCCACACCCGTCCAGCCGTTCGAGGTGGCGCTCGGCGAGCTGATGTGGGCTCTCATCCGCGGCTCGATCTACTCGATCGCGTTCCTCGGGCTCATGGTCGGCATGGGTCTGACGTCGGCCGGTTGGGCCCTCGCCGCGTTCCCGGCGACCGTGATCGTCGGTCTCGCCTTCGGCGGCATGGGCATGGCCATCGCCACGTACGTGCGAAGCTGGCAGGACTTCGACTACATCATGGTGGTGCAGTTCGCGCTGTTCCTGTTCTCCGGCACGTTCGCACCGGCCGACTCGTACTCGTGGTTCATGAAGATCGTGGTGCAGGTGACCCCGCTCTACCACGGCGTCGAACTGCTACGCGGCCTCACCACCGGGGTGCTCGGCTGGGGGCTGATCGGCCATACGGCATACCTGGTGGCGTTCGCGTCGGTCGGGCTGGTGGTCGCCGGCCGCCGGATGGTCGTCCTGCTCTGCAAGTGAGACCCTGCCGGGTGGTGGGCACGTTGTGGCGGGCACGTTTACGGGCGGCTCCCGCATTCGCGGGAGCCGCCCGTAAGGCGTCTGCGAGCGTCAGTAGCCACTCGGCGTGCTGGTAGTGCCACCGGTCGTCGTCGTGCCCGTCGTGCCGGAGACGCCCGTCGTGCTCGTCGACCTGGTCATCCCGCTCGTGGCGAGCGGCTGCGTACGGTCCGTCGCGTCGGTATCCGGCTCGGTGTCCATCGCACTGAGCAGTCGTTCGCCGACCTTGGTCTCGGCCAGCTTGCTGTTGCTCAGCTTCTCCTTGCCGCCAGAAACAATCTTGTTCGCCTGCTCCTGGACAACCCCGGCGGCCTCCTGGACGGTGGGGTTCTCCCGCACCTTGCGGGCCGTCTGGACCAGCTCTTCGTACTTCTCCCGCCCCGCCCGCGTGCCGAGCACGAACCCGGCCCCCAGGCCAGCGAGGAACATCAGCTTGCCGCGCATAAGCGACCTCCTCCTTCTACGCCGAGCAAATACAGGATCCGCGTTCGGGACCGCTCGCGCCTACCTGCGTGTGCCCTCCCCGTACCCGTCTCGTCATGTGTCTACACGTGGGGCCGGACCCGAAGAACAAGTGGCCGTTTTGCCGGTTCCCGGGCTCCGGCGACTCTCCCCGGCGTGTTTCACCAACCCAGTAGCGCGGAGAGGGGAATCGTTGTGTACTCTTGTCGCGTCGCACCGACAAGGTCGACAGCGATCCCCCGTAGCTCAATTGGCAGAGCAGCCGGCTGTTAACCGGCAGGTTTTTGGTTCGAGTCCAAACGGGGGAGCAACCAGCCAGACGCCCGCCGGGATCCGGCGGGCGTCTGACGTTATGGAGACGCGCCGCCGTGTGGTGAGTGCGCCAGGTGCGCAAACTCGCGGTATGGCTAGGTAAGCTGTGCCCGCCGGGGCGGTAGCTCAGCCGGTTAGAGCAGAGGACTCATAATCCTCCGGTCGTGGGTTCGAGTCCCACCCGCCCCACCTAGCTGACCAGCGAAAACGTAGCACGGTGACAATCCGATCTGTATTCTCTGCCGCAGGTTTTGACGCAGGCAGGTCACCGGGCACGGTTCGCGGGAGGTAGTGGAACGGGAGCAGGACGGGTTCCACGGGCCTATTTGCCTGACAGGTGCGGACCCTGCGAACGGTGCGACTCATGCACAACGAGTCACCCACCACCAACCCGGTGTTTGTCACCACCGCAGACCTCGCGGCCCGCTGGGGCATCAGCGTCGTGACGGTCCGGAACACGACCCGCTCCGAGGATTTCCCAGGATCCGTCACGCTCGGATCACGCGTACGGAGATGGTGTCTGGAGGACATCGAGACGTGGGAACAGGCACAGCGCACCAAGCCGCGGACACCCCGGTCGTGACCGGGACGAGGCCGCAGCACCTGATCGACACCGACGAGGAGCCGGCGATGATCCGGCGGATCATCGTGAAGACGAAGGCGAAGGCGGCGTAACGGTCCGGGAGATCCGGTACACCAAGCTCAAGGTCGCTC
>JAOPWA010000441.1 GCA_025965915.1 Dactylosporangium sp.
GCTGGCAACGGGTACAGCGGGCGTGAGTTTGGGTTGCGGTGGTGTGGTCTGTGTCAGTTGTAGATCTGTTCGAACTCTCGCTGGGGGTGGAGTAGGTGCCGCTGGTTCCTGACCTGCCGCCGCGAACTGTTGGACCGCAGCTTGATCTGGAACCAGCGGCACCTACTCCACGCCCTGCGCGAGTTCGAACAGTTCTACAACGGACACAGACCACACCAGGGCATCGCAAACGCACGCCCGCTGTACCCGTTGCCAGCGCAGGTCGCCGATCCGGACAAGCTGGCCCGCCTCGACATCCGAAGACGCGATCGCCTCGGCGGCATCCTCCACGAGTACGAGCATGCTGCGTGACCTGCGCGGACGAGATTTTCGGCAAGTGCAACCCCAGGAAGGACGCATTCGAGCGGCGACAGATGTTTCGCGCCCACTCATTGCTGGAGTAGTCACCTAGTTGTCCATTTAGGTCATACCACGCCTCGCCAGCGGTACCGGACCTCGGCACCGAGCAGCATCATCGGTATATGCCGCTGGTTGCCGAAGGGCCGGAAGGATTGATCGACCCGACCCTGCCCGATCTCGGACCCGGCGCTTCTTGGCAAAGCATCTACCGGGTGCAACCGCGGGTACCATTGGCCTGCCAGGCCTGCGGGGCTCATCGCACGCCAAGGTGTCCCCACGCGGATTTCGTTTCTTCGCCCACGACGCAGCCGACCGGGACTGCCAGCTCAGTGGTTCCGGACGAAGAAATCGCGGGCAGCGCCGGCCGACAGCCGGAACCCTTCCCCGCTGTAGGCATCGAAGTGACCGCCCGGAATCATCACGAGTTCCTCGGGCTCCCGGGCTTGGCTCATAGGCGGCCAGCGCCAGATCACGAGGGGCGACGTTGTCGAGTCATCGGAGTTGCTTTCTCAGCGGCCGGCGTAAGTGGGGTAGTTCTTCGAGTTCTCCGACTCGAACCAGTCGCGACGCGAATCGAGCTCCTCGGCGATGTAGGTCCGGAGCGCCAGCTGTGCGTCGTCGGACTGCATAACCTCGGTCCACTGCATGTTCTCGATCTCGAAACCCGCCTGCAGGTTGGTGTCGGCTCCGCGGTAGAGCGCGATCTTCGCGTTCTCTACCGCCTTCGGAGGGAAGGACGCGATCTCCTCGGCCAGCTCCAGCGCACGAGCAGGGGCGTCGTTGACGACCTCGTGGACGAGTCCGAGCTCCCTGGCGACTTCGGGCTGGACGATGCGGGCGCGCAGCACCCACTCGACGGCCCGTGAGAGGCCGATGAGCCGGGTCAGCCGCTGTGTTCCGCCGGCCCCGGGAATGAGGCCGACGCGCAGCTCAGGGTTGCCGTACCGGAAGTCGCCCTTCTGGCCGATCCGCAGGTCGCAGGCGAGGGTGAGCTCGAACCCGCCCCCCATCGTGTCCCCGTTGAGAGCGGCGATGATGACCTTGGGCAGAGCCTGCAACCGGTCGAAGATCACCTTGTAGCGGCGCACGATCGCCGCGGAGTAGCGGGACGTGGCCGGGTCACTGATCAGCTCGTTTAACTCATCGACGCTGTAATGGGTCATGAAGCCTGCGTCCTCGGGACGCGACTGGATGACGACCGCCCGAATCGACGGATCCCGCCACTGCTCAATCAGCTGCTCAAATTCGTCGATCGCCGGCTTGACGAGATAGTTCCGCGGCGGATTCGAAAAAGTGGCGATGCACACGGCGCCATGCCGCTCTGTAGTCCAGAATTTCACGGCTACCCCCTCGGGGGACAGTGACGGATGGTCTGTGAACCAACACTAGTGCCGACCGGGCGGACGAACACTTCCGGCCGACGGCCCATGACCACCTCCGAGTCCATCCCAGAAGCAGCCTGGCAATCACTCAGTCAAGGATCAATTACACGAACAACGATCTTGGACGCGGCACTAGCACAAGGCACGCGGAGCCGTCCGATCGCGAGTGTGGTCAGCTCTTCGTGAGCGCCGAGGCGATCTGGCCGACGAGCACCGCGAACGGCATGTCGAGCGCGGCGTAGACGTCGTTCGCGAGGGGGTCGGCGTTGTCGGCGAGGATCTCGACCATGGCGCTGGAGTAGTCGATCGGCACCACGCCGGCCTGCTGCATGCGCAGCAGCCCCGCTTCGCGCTTGGTCTGGGAGAAGGTGCCGGAGGCGTCGATCACAGCGTATGCGTCGAGATTCTCTGCCGTCGCGCTGATAGCGGGGAAAGCAAGGCACACCTCGGTGGAGATGCCAGTGATGATCAGCTTGTTCCGGCCAGTCGCACGGATCGAGGCGTTCACCCGGGGGTCGTCCCAGGCATTCACGGTCGAGCGGTCGAGGATGTCGAGGTCGTCGGGCAGCACCGCGGCCAACTCAGGGATGACCGGTCCCCACATGCTGTCCGCTGCGGTGGTGGTCACTACCAGAGGCAAGCTCAGTACCTGGGCGGCCTTAGCCAGGGCCACCACGTTGTGCTTCAGCTCCCCGATGGGGATGTCGCGTACGCCGCTGTACAGGCCAACTTGGTGGTCGATGATCACCACGGCGGCGTTGTCGCGGGTGAGCCGCTCGGTGAACTTGTTTGTGGACATCGAGGTCCTCCCTGGATCACCAGGGCCGGGAAGCCGGTCGCACGGCGCTCGGGCAGAGCATCAGAACAGAATCGCTATTACTGACAAATCATCGTCAGATACCAGCCTAGGTCGGGTAGCCGGGAGAGGTCTTACCTACCCGCTCTCAGACTTGGCCCATTGCCCAAAACGCGCTCGCGGTCGCCGTGCGTGAGGTCCATGCTGCCGACTGGTCGCCCTTGGTCATCAATGGTCAGCTTCGGCCGACCTTTGACGCCCTGGGAGGCCTGATCTTGGCTAGCTCGGGTCACTCATGTGGCATGGGTGTGGGTTTGCGGGGTAGTTCGCCGACTGCCAGGCGGACAGGATCCCCGATGTCGCGCGGCCAATTGTCGTCAGCGAGTTTGCAGAGCGCACGCGGCCGCCGGTATTCGCGGTGGAGGACTCGGATGAACACGCAGACGGCCCGGCCTCAGGTTGGGATCACCCCGAACATGTTCGGGATCTCCTACGGGTTGGGCGGTCTGGCCATGTGCTGGGGATACGCCGCCCTCCTGAAGTTGGCGCCCGCGATCGTGGCCGACATCCTGTTCATCATCACCGCCGCGGTCTGGCTGGTGCTCGTAGTCGGTTACCTCTCGCAGGTGCCGCGCCGGCCCGGAGGCTGGCGCGCCGAACTGGCCGATCCGGTGTCGGCACCGTTCGTATCGTTGATTCCGATCGTCGGCATGCTGCTGGCGATCGGCCTCATGCCGCACTCCCTCGCCGCCGGCAGGTGGCTGTTCGCGATCTTCGCCGCCGCCACCACCGTCCTGGCCGGCTGGATGACCGGCCAATGGATCGTCGAAGACCTCGACCTGGACAAGGTGCACACCGGCTACGTCCTGCCCGCCGTCGCCGGAGGACTCATCGCCTCCATCGGCGCCGCCCTCGCCGGCTGGACGAGCATCGCCCACGCGTTCATGGGCCTCGGCGTCGTGTCGTGGCTGCTCATCGGCTCGATCATCTGGGCCCGGCTACTGTTGCGCCCACCGCTGCCACGGCCACTGACACCCACCCTGGCCATCGAGGTCGCGCCACCCGCCCTCGCCGGCCTCGCCTACCTGGCCATCACCCACGGCAAGGTCGACGCCATCGCCCTGGCTCTTGGCGGCTTCACCCTCCTCGCGGTCATCGTCCA
>JAOPWA010000458.1 GCA_025965915.1 Dactylosporangium sp.
GCTGGATTTCAGCCGAGGTGTCGGGTGAGGACACGGACAAGCGGAACCCACTCTCGGGGTTGAAACGTAAGGGGCTCACTGACCAACCACGACGGGCGCGTGGTCATTCCCGCAGCAAGAACCCCCCAATGTGGCATTCGTATCCTACTAAGCCACGAAAGCCACATTGGGGGGTTTTGAAAGCCCGGGGAGTTACAGGTGCGGGCCGATGACCGGCAGGCCGATCGCGGAGTCCACGGCGAGGGCGACGAAGACCACCATCAGGTAGGTGTTCGAGCGGTGGAACAGGGCCATCGGGTTCGGCTCTTCACCGCGGCGGACGGCCGCCTGCAGGCTGTGGGCGTAGAACAGGAACCAACCGCCGGCGGCGAGCGCGAACGAGGCGTAGAGCCAGCTCGTGACCGGGATCAGCAGCATCGTCCAGGCCACCATCACCCACGAGTAGATGACGATCTGCCGGGCGACGTGCTCGGCGGTGGCGACGACCGGCAGCATCGGGACCCCGGCGCGCTCGTAGTCGTCGCGGTACTTCATGCCCAGCGCCCAGGTGTGCGGCGGAGTCCAGAAGAAGATGACGCCGAACATCACGAACGCCGGCCACTGCACGGTGCCGGAGACCGCGGCCCAGCCGATCACCACCGGCATACAGCCCGCGGCCCCGCCCCACACCACGTTCTGTGAGGTGCGCCGCTTGAGCACCAGGGTGTACACGAAGATGTAGAAAAGGATCGTCGCGATGGCGAGGATCGCGGAGAGCAGGTTGACCGTGAGATACAGCACCACGGCCGAGAGCACGCCGAGGGTGAGCCCGAAGATCAGCGCGTTGCGCCGGGACACCGAGTCCTTCACCAGCGGACGGCGCTTGGTCCGGTTCATCACCTTGTCGATGTCCGCGTCGATCACGCAGTTCAGCGCGTTCGCGCTGCCGGCGGCCATCGTGCCGCCGACCAACGTCGCCAGCACGAGCCACGGGCTGGGAATCTGCCGCCCGGCCAGGAACATGGCCGGAATGGTGGTCACCAGCAGCAGCTCGATGACACGCGGCTTGGCGAGTGCGGCATAGGCGCCGACGACCGAGCGAACGCTCCGCCTGCCACCGCCCGTCGGCTCGCCGGTGGCGTGCACCGCGCTGGTGCTGTCACTGCGGCCGTGCGCAGCGTTCACCAACGACATTTCACTCCCTGCGTCAGATCGGGGGCTGGCACCGGCTCCCGGTTGATCTTGTGGTGGAACCCGGATACCTGCGGGGCTGAGCCCGCGATCGATGGTAGACGCGGGGGTTCCGCTGCGTGATCGCGGGGGCTCACGCCAGCTCCGGGCATCGCTCTAACGGCCGAACCACTAGGCTGGCCGCGACGAGCGCGATGGTGCGCATGCGCACAGCTCCGAGCAGGAATATCGTCTCTTCGGGATCGATTGAGATTAGTAGAGCGTGTCCACGGGCACACCACAGAGTCACCAGACTTAAGACGTGTACGACCACATGACGACGGGGAGTTCGAGTTCAGTGCCTGAGACCGCCTCAACCAGCGAGAGCAACCCACTGCTTCGGCACATCGTGCCCGCCGACTGGACAGCGACCGACACCCGCGCCGTGGACACCGTCAGGGTCCTCGCCGCCGACGCCGTGGAGCACTGCGGCAGCGGCCACCCGGGCACCGCGATGAGCCTGGCCCCGCTCGCCTACACCCTCTTCCAGCGCACGCTGGTCCACGACCCGACCGACCAGCACTGGCCGGCCCGCGACAGGTTCATCCTCTCGTGCGGCCACAGCAGCCTGACCATCTACATCCAGCTGTACCTCGCGGGTTACGGCCTCGAGCTCGAGGACCTCAAGCAGCTCCGCCGCTGGGGCTCGAAGACCCCGGGCCACCCGGAGTACCGCCACACCGACGGCGTCGAGACCACGACCGGCCCGCTCGGCCAGGGCCTCGCCAACGGCGTCGGCATGGCGATGGCGGCCCGGCGCGAGCGCGGTCTGCTGGACCCGGACGCCGCCCCCGGCGAGTCGATCTTCGACCACCACATCTACGTGATCGCCTCCGATGGCGACATCGAAGAGGGCGTCACCGCCGAGGCCTCCTCGATCGCCGGCCGCCAGGAGCTCGGCAACCTGATCGTCTTCTACGACGACAACAAGATCTCCATCGAGGACGACACGAACATCGCGCTGTCCGAGGACACCGTGAAGCGCTACGAGGCCTACGGCTGGCACACCCAGGTCGTCGAGGGCGGCGAGAACGTCGTCGCGATCGAAGAGGCCATCAAGAACGCGAAGGCCGAGACCGGCCGTCCGTCCTTCATCGCGGTGCGCACGATCATCGGGTACCCGGCGCCGACGAAGATGAACACCGGCAAGTCCCACGGCTCCGCGCTCGGCGCCGAAGAGGTCGCCGCGGTCAAGAAGATCCTCGGCTTCGACCCGGAGCAGAGCTTCCAGGTCGACGACGACGTCATCAAGCACACCCGCCAGGCGCTCGACCGCGGCAAGGCGGCGCACGACGAGTGGCAGGTCAAGTACGACGCCTGGGCCGCGGCGAACCCGGAGCGCAAGGCGCTGGCCGAGCGCCTCACCACCCGCACGCTCCCCGAGGGCTGGGCCGAGAAGCTGCCCCGCTGGGCGCCCGACGCCAAGGGCATCGCCACCCGCGTCGCCTCCGGTGAGACGCTCAGCGCGCTCGCCGACGTCCTCCCCGAACTGTGGGGCGGCTCGGCCGACCTGGCCGGCAGCAACAACACCACGATGAAGGGCGCCGACTCGTTCGGCCCCGAGAAGGCGTCGACCGACTCCTGGAACGCCAACCCCTACGGCCGGACGCTGCACTTCGGCATCCGCGAGCACGCCATGGGCTCGATCCTCAACGGGATCGCGCTGCACGGCGGCACCCGCCCGTACGGCGCGACGTTCCTCATCTTCTCCGACTACATGCGCCCGCCGGTCCGGCTGGCCGCGCTGATGAAGGCGCCGGTCATCTACGTCTGGACGCACGACTCCATCGGTCTCGGCGAGGACGGCCCGACGCACCAGCCGATCGAGCAGCTCTCCGCGCTGCGCGCGATCCCGGGCCTCAACGTCGTCCGCCCCGCGGACGCCAACGAGACCGCGGCCGCGTGGAAGGCCTCCCTGGAGGACATCCACCACCCGTCCGGGCTGGCGCTGAGCCGGCAGAACCTGCCGATCCTCGAGGGCACCAGCACCGAGGGTGTCGCGAAGGGCGGTTACGTCCTGTCGGACTCCGATGGCACGCCGGACGTCGTCCTGATCGG
>JAOPWA010000484.1 GCA_025965915.1 Dactylosporangium sp.
GCCGGCAGGCCCAGGTCACCGCGAGCCGGCCCGCCGCGGTGGCCGCCGCGATGCCGGCGAGCGCCGCCGGCCATGGCCGGCTCAGCAGGGTGGCCGCGCACGCGGCCTGCAGCAGTAGCGCGAGCACGATCGCCGCCACCCCGAACGGGCCGACATCCGGCTTCTTCATGATCTCCAACGTGCCGGCAGCGTCCCGGTACGAGCCCAGCCCGTCGACCGTGTCCGCGAGGCCGTCGACGTGCAGCCCACGCGTGAGCAGCACCCCGAGGCCGACCGTGACGACGGCAGCCACCAGGGCCGGCGTGCCCAGCCAGCGCAGCCCCAGGCCCACGCCGCCCAGTACGGCACCCAGCGCCGCACCCACCAGCGGGGCGAGCGACATCGCGACGGCGGACGTGGCGCGATCGACGTGCCCGGCACGCACCGGCGCCACGGTGAACGTGGTCAGCGCCAGCCGCAGCCCCGCGCCCAGCACACGACCTCGGTCCGGCGGATGCCCGGAGCCGGGCTCAGGCACCGGGCGGCGGCGACGCGGGCAGGGTGGCCGCGAGCGTGAGCGCCGACCGCAGCAGTGGCAGCGCCGCGAGGGCCGTAGCGCCCTCGCCGAGCCCCAGCTTGAGATCCAGCACCGGCGCGACACCCAGAACCTCGGCGCCGAGCCGTACGGCCGGGTGGTTGCCGGTGTCGGGCAGCAGGATCCAGTGCCGGGTCTGCGCGCCGAAGTCCCGCGCGACGAGCGCGGCCGCGACGCCCACGGGTCCGTCGAGCATGACGGGGGTACGCCGGGAGACGGCGCCGAGCAGGATTCCGGTCGCCACGGCGTGGTCGGCCCCACCGAGCGTGCCGAGGATCGCGCGGGGGTCGCGGGCGCGGGCGCGTACGCGGTGCAGTCCGTCGCGGACGGCGGCGCAACGGCGCATCCACGCCAGGTCGTCGATGCGACCGCCGGCGGCGACGACCCGGCCGAGTAGCGCCGCCGCCTCGCCGTTGGCGGTCATCGTGATCACGGCGGTGGCGACGGCGTCGGCGCCCGCCCCGCTGGCGCCCAGAACGATCAGGTCGGTGCCCGCGTCCACGGCGCTCTCGGCGAGCTGCCAGCCGTAGCGCAGTGCCGCGTCGACGTCCACGTCCCGCAGCGCGTCGGCATCCTCGATGGAGGCACCCGTGCCCGGGCAGCGGACCGTCTGCACGGCCACCCCGGCGGCGCCGGCCAACAGCGCCCACGCGCCTTCGCCGCTCTCCACCGCGTCGAGCCGTCGCGCGGCCGCGGCCGGGGAGTCGCCCGCCGCGACGCCGCCGTCGTGGTCGGCG
This sequence comes from Dactylosporangium sp., assembly GCA_025965915.1. Lineage (GTDB taxonomy): Bacteria > Actinomycetota > Actinomycetes > Mycobacteriales > Micromonosporaceae > Planosporangium. The sequence continues at coordinate 1,312 of JAOPWA010000484.1, forward strand.
TGCAGCAGGAGCATCAGTACGTTCTGCCACGGACGGGGGACCTGCAGTCCCTGGGTCCCCGCGGCGAACCGGACGACGGGGGCCAATGCGCCGAAGCCGGCACCGGCGACGTCGAGGTCGGTCAGCCGGTCGCCGGCCGCGGCCGAGGCGTCCTCGTCGGGCATGGGCAGGCTCATGCCGACCGCGATGGCCGGCTGCCCGGTGGCCGTTGCCGCAGCTGACTCGTCGGTGGCGGCACCCGCGTCCAGCAGGGGGAGGACCGTCGTTTCGGCGTTGGCCCAGGCCGCCCTCTCCGCGTCCCAGGTCTGGCTCGGCGCGTGTGCCGGTGTCGCGACCTGGGCATTGGTATCCGCGGCGCCGGTGCCGGCTGCGGGGGTGAGGACCGGGCCGGCGACGGGCGTGAGGGCGGGACGGGAGGCTGCCACCTCCTGATCGGTGACAACCTGATCGGCGGCGACCGGGCCGGCGCCGCGCGGGTCGGTGCCCTTGATCCAGGTCGGCTGACCCGCGACGACGAACGCGACCCCGTCGCACACCTCGGCCACCGCCTGGTTGACCTCGCCGATCGCGTCGGCGAAGACCCGCCCGGCCGCCGTCGGCGCGATGACCGACAGCCCCACCTCGGGGCTCACGAGCACGAGCGTGGCCGCGGGGCAGTCCCGGACGGCGGCGGCGAGCGACTCAGCCGGTAGCACGGCGCGCGTTTCTTCGTCCCAGGCCCCGGCGGCGTCCAGGGTCGCCGTGAGCCAGCCGCCCAGGTCATCGACGAGCAGCGCATCGTCCGGCTTCGCCTCGGTCAGCAGCGTGATCAGGCGGTCGGGATCGGCCCCGATCTCTTCGGTCGCCCATCCCGACGGCCGCCGCTCGCGGTGCGCCGCGACCCTGGCGGTCCATGTCGGATCGCCGGCGCCGGCACCGGCGGTCGCCACGTAACGGATCTCACCGGTGCCGGATACGAGTTGCTCGGCAAGCTCCGACTTGCCGGAACGGATCCCGCCCAGGACCAGGAGGCGCCTGCCAGACTGCCATGACATGCTCCGTACCTTATGGCGCGCAGCAAGACGGTCGGTGCCCGGCGTCCCAACTTGACTGCGAAGGTCGTTAGGCTGACGGGGGCCGACGGGGAAGGGGTGCGCGACATGGCATGGACGTGGCGGTATGAGGACGCTCAGGGGCAGCCGGTCGACGGGCCGCACGAAGCGTTTTCCAGCCAGTCCGACGCTGAGTCGTGGATCGGGCAGTCCTGGCGCGATCTTCTCGCCACCGGCGCGGTCGCGGCAAGCCTCGTCGATGAGGACCGGGTGGAATACCGAATGAGCCTCCTGCCGCGGGGGGAGTGAGGTGCTCGGTAGTCAGCGCCGGCCTCAGGGGGTCAGCCGCGCGCAGTTCCGGCCCAGCCCGATCTTTCTCGGTCTCATCGCGCTGCTGGTGCTCAGCGGATGGCTGGCCTGGAAGGACATGGGCAATGCCCGGTTCAATGTGTTCCTGTTCGTGGTCGCCGGGTGGCTGGTGTCACTGTGCCTGCACGAGTATGCGCACGCCGTCACCGCGTTCCACGGCGGCGACCGCATGGTGGCCGAGCGTGGCTACCTGACGCTCGACCCCACCAAGTACACGCACCCGGTCTTGTCGTTCGTGATGCCGCTCGCCTTCGTTCTGATCGGTGGTATCGGCCTGCCGGGTGGCGCCGTATGGGTCGACCGGCACGCGATCCGCAGCCGGGCTTGGGACAGCTTCATCAGCTTCGCCGGTCCGGCTACCAACCTGCTGTTCGCGATCGTGCTCGTGGTGCCGTTCGCAATCGGCGTCGATACGTTCGCTCACCCCACGTTCTGGTCCGGGGTGGCATTCCTGGCGTTCCTGCAGCTAACCGCGGCTTTCCTGAATTTTGTGCCGATTCCCGGCGTCGATGGTGGCAACCTGATCGAGCCGTGGCTGAACCCCCAGTGGCAGCGGGGCTTCCAACAGATCGCGCCCTACGGGATGCTGCTGCTGATCGTGCTGCTGTGGACGCCGCGTATCAACGCGCTGTTCTTCGGTCTCGTCTACTCCGTCGCCGATTTCCTCGGGCTGCCGCCGATCCTCATCGAGAACGGACGCTTCCTCTTCCCGCACCTGAACTTCTAGTTGGGAACCGGCTGAACCGGTTTGTGTCGGGTCATGCAACTGCCCGAACGGCCCGTTGTTAATGTTCATCCCTCGTCGCAAACGTCCGAGGAGTGACCATCGTGACCGAGCCGCCCCACGTGGACAGCGAACTGGCGACCCGGTTGCGGCTGGCGGTCGGCCGCCTGGCCCGCCGAATCCGATTGGCCACCAACGACATTCCGCCGCTGCAACTGTCAGCGCTCGCGACATTGGACAAGCACGGCCCCCTGCGCTCGGGGGAGCTCGCCGCCCGCGAGGCGGTGACCGCGCCGACCATGACCCGGGTGCTCTCGTCGCTCGCCGAGCGCGGGCTGGTCACGCGTCAACCCGACCCGACCGATGCCCGCTCGGTACGCGTGTCGCTGTCCCCGGCCGGCGTCGAGACCCTCGCGCGGATCAGATCGGAGCGCACGGCGCTGCTGGGCGCCCGGGTCGCCCGGTTGACCGACGAACAGCGGGCAGCGCTGGTTGCCGCGCTTCCCGCGCTGGAGTCGTTGGTCGAGGAGGACGCGTAAGAAGGTGCCCTCGCAGCACGAGTCGGTGCCGCGGGGGCACCTTCTTACGCGCGGCCCGTTACGGACGCTGGGCGGGGCTCTCGGTCTTGGCCGGGTCCCGCACGACGATCGGGTCGAGCACGGTGTCGATCGCCTTCATCACGTCCACGTCGAGCTTGACGCCCACGGCCTTGACGTTGTCCTGTAGCTGCTCGGGCCGGGTCGCGCCGACGATCGCCGACGACACGTTCGGGTTCTGCAGCACCCACGCGATGGCCAGCTGCGCCATGGTGAGGCCGGCCTTCTCGGCGATCGGCTTGAGCTGCTGAACCCGAGTCAGCACGTCGTCGTCCAGGAACCGCGAGATCATCGCCGCGCCCGACTTCTCGTCAGTGGCGCGGGAGCCGGCCGGCGGCGGCTGGCCCGGCAGGTACTTGCCGGTCAGTACGCCCTGGGCCATCGGGGACCACACGATCTGGCCGATGCCCAGCTCCTCGCAGGTCGGGATGACCTCGGCCTCGATGACCCGCCACAGCATCGAGTACTGCGGCTGGCTGGAGACGAGTTGGATCTTCAGCTCGCGGGCGAGCTTGTGGGCCTCGCGGATCTGCGAGGCCTTCCACTCCGAGACGCCGATGTAGTGCGCCTTGCCGGCGTGGACGATGTCGGCGAAGGCCTCCATCGTCTCCTCCAGCGGCGTCGCGTAGTCGTAGCGGTGTGCCTGGTACAGGTCGACGTAGTCGGTCTTCAGCCGGCGCAGGGAGCCGTTGATCGACTCCTGGATGTGCTTGCGGGACAGGCCGCGGTCGTTGGGGCCGGAGCCGGTTGGCCAGAAGACCTTCGTGAAGATCTCCAGACTCTCGCGGCGCTCGCCTTCGAGCGCCCGGCCCAGCACGGCCTCCGCCCGGGTGCCGGCGTACACGTCCGCCGTGTCGAAGGTCGTGATGCCCAGGTCGAGAGCGGCGCGCACGCACGCGGTCGCCTGCTCCTCCTCGACCTGTGAGCCGTGAGTGATCCAGTTACCGTACGAGATCTCGCTGACGAGCATTCCGGAACGGCCAAGGTGACGAAATTCCATGACCTTGACCCTATCGTCACGCGTAAGGAGCGCTCCGGGTGCCGGTGACTACAAGACCGGATGCGCGTCGCTGAGTAGGCGGTCGAGTTCGTCGGTGACGTCGGTGCGGCTGGCGAACTCCGCCTTCAGGAGCGGGCGGCCGCGCCGGTCCAGCGCGCCCCAGCGCCGCGCCTGATCAGCGAACAGGAAGGCCACGGGGTGGATGACCAGTGCCGGATGTATCGGCGGCACGATCAGCCGGCCGTTGCGGTCCACCAGGCCCTTGTAGTGCCCGAGCGCGACGACGGCGAGACCTTCGTCACTGAATCCGTCTATGTAGCGCCCGTCGTGCAGCGCCGTGACGAACCCGTCATAACGGAGCGGCACGATGAGCCGGCCCGAAATGTCGACGGCTCCCCACCGCCCGCCCCGGCGCACGGGCGCGAGACCCCGCCGGAACGGTCGCACGTCATCGAAGCCGGTCGCGATGAGCACCGTGTTGGCCTTGTCGATGGCTATCCAGCCGGTCGCGCCGTTACGTGATACCCAGGCGGCGCCGTCGGAGAAGTCGCTGACGCCCAGGTATCCGGAGGTCTGGTCGATCAGCAGCTCTCCACCGTCGTCGATCAGCTCCCAGTTGCGCGTGCCCGGTCGCTGCACCCACGCGACCCCGTCGCGGAAGGGCTGCACGTCGGTGAATCGGGGCGGGATCCGGAAAACGCCAAGGTCGTCGGTGAAGCCCCAGCGTCGGGTGTGTTGGTCAAGCGTCGCAGTCAGCGGCTTGCGGACCTGCAGGATCTCGTCGCGCGACCGTGGGTACGGGCCCCAGTCGGCCTCGGCCACCCGCCGGAACACCGCGTCCAGGGCCAGTTCGGTCTGTGCGATGAGGTCCGGGTCCTCTTCGCCCCGAAGTTCGAGGGCCTTTTCGAAGTGGTTGCATGCCTCGATGAAGCGGCCCTGGTCGTAGGCGCACTTGCCGGTGTGCTGGTGTATCGCCGCGCGTAGCCGGTCGGGCAGTTCGGTGGAGTTGGCGAGGGTGAACAGCCGGTCGGCCTCGACGTACTCGCCGCGCCACTGCAGCACATGCGCGAGCCGCGCTTGCGCGATCGCGATTCGCCGCAGCTCCCCGGTCGCTTCCGCGTGCGCGACCGCGCGCTTGCCGTCGGCGAGGGCCTGGTCGAGGTCGCCGAGGATCCGGGAGACCACGGCGCGAAGGCTGAGCAGGCGCGCCCGTGGGCCATTGTCGACGATCGCGTCGAGTTTCGCGGTGAGCAGGCGGTGGACCTCCGTGAGGTCGTCGACCGCCGCGCCCTCGACGACCTCCCGTAGCGTGTCCGGATCGAACTGCCACCGGTACTCCGCGAGCACCTGCTCGGCATCCGCCGCCGGCGGTGCGGGTGCCTCGGCCGGGGACGCCGGCGGGTCGGCCGCCGTCGCGTCGTCACCATCCGGGCCGGCTTGCGCGGGTACGGGCGGAGCCTGCCCGTCGGCGCCGGCCGGCACGGAAGGTGGGCTGGACACGGGTGGGCCGGACACGGGTGGGCCGGAGACCGGTGGGCCCCAGACCGGTGGCGCCGACACCGGAGGCGCGGAGACCGGCGGTGGCGCGGAGACCGGCGGTGGCGCGAAGACCGGCGGTGGTGGTGTGGAGACCGGCGGCCCGGGCACTCGCATCCGCGACGGGGTGCCGGGCGGGCTGCCGTAGGTCGTGCCGCGTCGGGGCGCGGACATCGGAGCGCCGGGGGGCGGCGGTCCGGCGTGTCTCGGGCGCGGGTCGTGCGGTGGTGGTTGCGGGTATGCGGTCGGGGATGGACCCGGGCGGTACTCGGGCACCGGGCGGCCGGGGGGCGGCGGCAGACCGGGGCGCGGCCGCATCTCGGGCCGGGGCGTTGGCTGACCATCTGGCCTGGTCACCGTGGGGGAGACGGCCGCGTCGGGCTTCGGCCTCGGATCGGGCACGGGCCGGGACCAGGGCATCGTGGGCAGGGACGCCCAGGCAGGCACGACGGGTCCCGGTTCCTCGTCCGGGTGCACGTCGCTCACGCTCAGATCTCCTCGCCCCAAGAGAAAATACCCGCACCGGGAATTGCCCAGCGTCCCACGTCCGGTGCCCTGTACATTCTGGCGCGGTTGCGGAAGGAGGGTACGACTTGAGTCCCGTTGCCGCTACCGTGTCTCGCCCAGTTTTCGCCACATTTGGGATGTACGCGGCACTCGCGGCGGCTGAATTCCGTCGATATGCCACGTATCGACAAGCAGTGATTGCCGCAATGTTCACCAACACCGTCTTCGGATTCCTCCGCTGCTTCGTCCTGCTGGCCGTCTCGGGGGGCGTGGCGGGCGGGGCGGCTTCGCGGCGCTCACCCGCCTGGTGTTCCCGATCCTCGTCGGCGCGCTCGCGTTCGACCTCTACGCACCGGCCCGCCTTGTCACGTACCCGTTGTTCGCGCTCTCGGTGCTGCTCGCGACCGTGGTCTGCTTCTCCTGCCGGTACCTCGTCAACGCGACCGCGTACTGGCTGCTCGATTTGCGTGGCCCGCAGATCGGTTGGGTCGCCGTCTCGTCCGTACTGTCCGGAATGGTCTTTCCGCTGGCGTTCCTGCCGGCGCCGCTGGCGGTCGCGCTCTACGTCGTGACCCCGCTGCCGTCCC
>JAOPWA010000511.1 GCA_025965915.1 Dactylosporangium sp.
CGGACGGATCGTCGGCTACTCCATCAACCACCGGATGAAGGCGTCCCTGGCCGTGTCGGCGTTGCGTAACGCGATCCAGCTGCGCAGCCCCGCCGCGACGGTGGTGCACTCCGATCGGGGCAGCCAGTTCCGGTCGCGGAAGTTCGTAAAAGCGTTACGGGACAACGGTTTGGTCGGGTCGATGGGGCGGGTCGGGGCGTGTGGTGACAACGCCGCGATGGAGTCGTTCTTCGCACTGCTGCAAAACAACGTCCTCGACCGGCAACGCTGGCGCACCCGCGACGAACTCCGGCTGGCGATCGTGATCTGGATCGAACGCACCTACCACCGCCGACGACGCCAACGACGCCTCGGACGACTCACCCCGATCGAGTTTGAGACAATCAACAGGCACGCAACCGCGGCCTGAAGCACTCAACCCCACGAGTCAACTGAACTCGGGGCAGTCCCGATTGTGCTGCGGAGACTCATCGACGCACATACCGTGCTCCTTGCGCGGGACGTTGTGCCGGGCATGCTGACAGTGGACCTCTTGGTGGAAGTGCTGGCCCCGATCCCTCAGAGGAGCCGCACCCAACCGCGTTCCAGCTCCTTGATGCCACGATCACCAGCGACGACAGGCCGGTCAGCCCTGCGGGCCCAAAACACTGTCGCTTGTGGATGAAGGCGGCTCCTTGAGCTCGACGAAGATGCTGTGCGTCTCGGTGTCACCGGTGTTGTGGCCGGAATGCTCCTGAGCGCTGACCCAGCGCACCGCGCCAGCCGGGATCTCGACGTCGACGTACCGGTCGCCGGCATTGATGCGCCGCCGGAAGGCCGTGAGCGTGTACATCACGCTGTCCGGGTGCTTATGCGGTTGCGTCTTGTCGCCCGGCTGGTCGCGGTACTCCAGCACGCGGACCCGTTCGTTCTCGAAGATCACCTTGTAGAAGTCCGGGTCGGTGACAGTGGGGTCGTCGCTGCTCATGGTGTCCGCCTTTCGACTCGTGCTTCGTGGGACTTCAGTACCATGGTACGACGGTACCATGATGGTGATGGCGATACCGTATGAGGCGACCGGCCGGACGCAGCAGAAGTCGCGTACCCGTCAGGCGCTGCTCGACGCCGCCGGCGAACTGCTGGCCGATGGCTTGACTCCGAGGGTGGAGGACGCGGCCGAGCGGGCCGGGATCTCCCGTACCACCGCGTACCGGTACTTCCCCAGCCAGCGGTCGCTGCTGCTCGCGGCACAGCCGCAGATCCAGCCGGACACCCTGCTCGGCGACGACGCACCCACTGATCCTCGGGCGCGGCTAGACGCGTTCATGGCCGCGTTCACCGAGTACAACTTCCAATGGGAGCCACAGCTGCGCGCCGCCCTGCGACTGTCACTGGAGCCGCAAGGCGACCGGCGCGGCTCCGATCGTGATCTCCCCAAGGCCGAACGGCCACTGCTGCGCCGGGGCAGGGCGATCGGCTGGATCGAGGACGCCCTCGCGCCACTGAGGCACAGCCACCCCCAGATCGACCGGCACCAACTCGCCGTCGCCATCCGCTCGGCAAGCGGAATCGAGTCCCTGATCTGGCTGCACGACATCGCCGGTCAAAGCCGTAAACAGGCAGCGGAGACTGTGCGGCGCACCGCACACGCCCTCCTCGATGCCTCGCTGACTAACGCCAAACACCCTGGCAAGCCACGCGGCTGACGCAGGCCGCCAAACTCGCCGTCGACCCTGCGGCGACATCCGCGTCAACGCCGAGGTGCCGCGGGGTTCGTGGCTGCCGTTTCACATCTGAAAATGTGATATCGAGCGCGCCACTGCTGGAGCAGTTGCACTACCTGGAAGCCCACGTCGGCGCCGACCTCTACCACCACGCAACCGCACGGGGGGACGGGCACACAGACCCACCCTGCGCGGTGCCAACATCCTCGCGCGTCCCGAGGTCCAGGAACTGTGCGCCGCCCGCGCCCGCCTGCCCAGACTTCCCCACACCGTCTGATTCGCCCTAGCAACGACACGGGGCGCTAACCGGTAGCGCTGCCGTCAACCCCCAGCAGCGGTCCCGTCAACCCTGCCCGGCCATCGTGGTCCTCGCCAACGCCATCGTCCCCACCTTGAAGAAATGGCCAGATCGCTGAGAAGAAGGCCCGGGACACAACGGTGAGAAAGACCAGACAATCCCAGCTCAGCCACGTTCACCGGGACAACAGAAACGAGAACCTACAAGCCACGTGGCGGCCCAGGGCGGAGTCGGTCCCGATGGTCGTGGTGGCCAACTGCCTGGCGCCCTCATCCTGGCTCAAGGTACAGCCACCTGCGGTCAGGGAGCCAAGGGTGACATCAGCGGTCACTCAACGCCGCCAAGTCGCCGCCACCGGTCACGGATCTGGCCGCACCACGGGTACACCGCACGAAGGTCCTCGGTGGACTGCTCCCCCACCGCCTTCAGCCGGAGCCGCCCGCGATGCGACGAATCGATCTTTCGGCCGGGTCCGCCTCACCGCCAGATCGGCTCTGGTTTGGGCGCAACGTCCAGCGCCTTCTCAAAAGGTTGTGCACCCGTGCCCGTGCCCGTGCCCGTGGCCGTGCCGGTGGCGGTGCTGGCGCGTGCGCCCTGGGGCCTCACCGTCGATACAGGCCTGGCGAGCGCATAGGCATTGGCTACCGGCGCGCCGTGCTGATCACATAACTCGATCTCCCGCGACAGGCCGTCCGGGCCGGTGATGCGCCAACTGTTCGCCGGCTCCTTGCCACAGCGGTCACATTCCCGCACTTCAACAGCCCGTTTCGCCATGATTGCAAGCCTATCTCGCACCCAACGCGGGCACCCGAGCCGCCGCCCCGTTACGACGAGACCTCCTACCGGGATCGTGGTCTGGGACAGCACCGCCGACGGGCCGATTCCGGAGGGCGTGCCGGTAATCTACGACAACTAATCTATGGCAACCGGGCCGACAGCTCGGTTTCTGGCCGAGCGCTCCCCTGGCCAGGTCGGGTACCCTCCGCGGTATGGACCTCGATGATCTTCCTCGGGCGGAGTTCGCGTTTCCCGGTCCGCTGCGGGATCAGTTGGTGGCCGCGATCCTGTCCGGCGCGAAGACCTCGACCTCCGGCCTGGTGCTCGGATACGAACGCGAGAACGAGCCATTGCCCAGGGTCGGCCAGCGATCGGCGGTGGTGGACTCCGAGGACCGGCGGGTCGCGGTGATCGAGCTGACCGAGGTGCGGGTGGTCCGGCTCGCCGACGTCGACCTGCAACACGCCCTCGACGAGGGCGAGGGTGATGAGTCGGTGGCGCAGTGGCGGGCCGGGCACGAGAGGTTCTGGCACAGCGCGGAGGTGCGCGCGGAGCTGGGTGACCCTGGCTTCACCGTCGACGACGACACCCTGGTGCTGGCCCAGCGCTTCCGGCTGGTACACACCGTCTGAGCGGCCCTGCTCGCGACCTGACTCTGGCAGGGCCAAACCGTCGTACTCGTGCGCTCCACCATGGACATCCACAAGGCCCTCATGGTTACCCAGTTCACCGACGACCTCACATTGCTCATCGACACCGATGACGAGGACCTCATGGCAGACCCTCGGCGGGAGCTGCTGGCCGCTCTCGGCGCCACGACCACCACAACACCCTCCGGTCCGGCAACGCCGTCGACCCATCCGCACAGATCGTCCACGCCGCCAGCGCCGGCTACCGCGCCGGCCAATCAATCTTCAGCAGCCTACCGATGGACGATCTCAAGGGTTCGGAACCCCACCGGACCACGACGTGGCCTACGCACTCTCGAAGAAGCGGCGCGGCACGTCAACGAGCATCGTCGTGATCTGGTTGTCGCTGACGCCATGCTCACGCAGGTAGGGCAGCACGTCCTTCTCGATGTGCAGGTAGTTCCACTGGGTCAGGAAGGCCATCACGTTCGGATCGATCCAGTCGATATAGCAGGACGCGTCGTGCGACAGCACCATCTGATCGGCGAAGCCGCGGCGGCACATCTCCACGACGATGTCGGCACGCGCCTCGAACGTCGTGTCCTGGTTGACGCCGAACCGGTCCATGCCAAGGATGAACCCGGCCTCGGCGAGTTCGGTCAGGTGGTCGGCATCGCTGGTGTCACCGCTGTGCCCGAGCACCACCCGGCGGGGATCGACACCTTCCTCATCGCACAGCACCCGCTTGACGTCCAGCCCGGTACGGCTGCCCGGGTGGGTGTGCACGGTTATGGGCACTCCGGTCTGAGCGTGCGTCTTCGCCACCGCCCGCATCACCCGCTCGACACCGGCGGTCAACCCCTGGTGGTCGATGGCGCACTTGAGCATGCCGGCTTTGACACCGGTGCCGGCGATCCCGTCGGTGATATCGCCGACGAACATGTCGACCATCGGGTCCGGCAGTTCGGCTCCGAGGGCTTCGTTGAGGGCTGGCCCCCGATGGTGGAAGAAGAACGGGACGTCGCCGTAGGTGTAGAGGCCGGTCGCCACCACGATGTTGAGGTCGGGCACCTGCTCGGCGATGCGCTGGATCCGCGGGATGTAACGACCCAGGCCCACGACGGTCGGGTCGACGATGGTACGAACCCCCTGGGCTGCCAGTTCGCTCAACTTCTGCACGGCGTCCTGCACGCGGGCGTCCTCGTCACCCCATTCGCCCGGGTAGTTCTGCTGCACATCGGCGGACAGGACGAAGACGTGCTCGTGCATATAGGTACGACCGAGGTCGGCACTGTCGATGGGGCCGCGAACGGTGTTGATCGCTGACATTCAGCTCTCCCTTCAGAGGCCTGCGGGGTGAACGGGCGGGTAAGGAGGAAGAACCGCAGTGCGGTCAGCGGCGCAGCTCCATCTTGAGGATCTTGCCGGTGGGGCCCTTCGGTAGTTCGTCGACGATGCGGACCTCGCGCGGGCACTTGTAGGCTGCGAGTCGCTCCTTCGCGTACGCGATGAGATCCTCGGCCGTCGTCGTCGCACCGGACTTGAGAGCGACGACGGCGACGACCTCCTCTCCGAACTTCTCGTCCGGTTTGCCGATCACCGCAGCCTCGCTGACCGCGGGGTGCTCGTAGAGCGTCTCCTCGACCTCGCGGGGGTAGACGTTGAAGCCGCCGCGGATGATGAGGTCCTTCTTCCGGTCGACGATGAACAGGTAGCCGTCCTCGTCGCGGTAGGCGAGGTCGCCGGTGTGGAACCAGCCACCGCGGAAGGCTTCAGCAGTGGCCTCGGGCTTCTTGTAGTAGCCCTTCATGATGTTGTGGCCGCGAATCACGATCTCGCCGACGTGCTCCGGGCCGGGCGGCAACTCCTTGTCCTCGTCGTCGACGATCCGGACCTCCACTCCCCAGATCGGCCTGCCGATCGACAGCACCTTGCGCTGCTCCGCGCTGACGTTGAAGGTCGTGGTGCTGGCGCTCTCCGACAGTCCGTAGCCCTCGAGGATCACGCAGCCGGGGAATTTCTGCTCGAAAGCGCGGATCACCTCGCCGGGGATGGCGGCGCCGCCGGAAACGCCGACGCGCAGCGACGACACGTCACGGCCGGTCAGATCGGCATTGATCAACGCAAAGTACATGGTGGGCACGCCTGAGAAGATGGTGCAGCGGTGCTTCTCGATGGCGTCGAGGACCGCGTCCGCCTCGAACCGAGGCACCAGCACCATCGTCCCGGCGAAGCGGACGACGACGTTGAGCACGCTGGACAAGCCGAACACGTGGAACAGCGGCAGCACCGAGACGCCGATGTCGTCGTCGCGGAACTCGAACAGCTCGCCGGCGGCCGTGCAGTTCATGAACAGCTGGAAGTGTGTGAGCTCAGCGCCCTTCGGCTTGCCGGTCGTACCGCTCGTGTACAGCAGCACGGCCGTGTCATCCGGGCTGAGCGGGACGATGTCGCGGGTGTCGCCAGCGGCGTACAACTCGTCGTAGTGCTTCGTGCCCTCCCGTCGCTCGTCGCTGCCGGGTAGCGTCACCACGTACGTCGGTACCGGCGTCTCAAGCTGTGCGACACCCTTGCGGGCTTCGTCTGCGAACAGTTCGAACGTCACCAGTAGCCGCGCGTCACTGTCCTCCAGGTGGTAGGCGATCTCAGGCGCCTTGAGCAGCGGATTGAGCGGGACCATGACCAGCCCGGCTTTCAGGATCCCGAAGTAGGTGAACAGGAACTGCGGCAGGTTGGGCAGCTGCACCGCGACCTTGTCGCCGCGCTCCAGCCCCAACTTCAGGAGGCTGGCGGCGACCCGACCACTGATCTCATCCACCTGTTGATAACTGAAGGTGAGATCGTTCAGGTGGCACAGGGGCTTGTCGGGGTTTGCGGTCGCGGACTCCCGAAGCATCGTCGCGAGGTTGAAGCTCATCACTGCTCCTGACGTGACATGGTGCGGGTCACAGGACCATACCGGCCGGTCGGTACGGTGTGAAGGCCACGATCGCGAGGTGGACGCGCCGGCTGCGCAGCACTTGAACGCACCGCTGACTGGTCGGCGAATACTCCCTGCATGCGTATGGTTACGGACTTTCTGGCACCCATACGGCTAACCGGGCGAACCTGACCCGAGCATGAGTCACCCAACCCACATCGCTGGTCCAGGTTGGTGATCTACGTAGCCCATTCGGACGGTTCCAGACCCTGTGCGCGTAGACCACTCTCTATCAAGGTAAGGGCGCACGATCACTGCGCTACGTCTCATAGGAGTCCATGCGATGACGCCCCCGCCACAGGACCCCCAGCAGCCGCCGCAGTCGTCACCCACCCGGCGGTTTCGAGCCGGCTACCCACTGCAGCAGTCACCACAGTGGCCACCGGGCGAACCTGACCACGATCCGTCCGACACCTACCCGCCGCCTCCCGCCGCTCCGGCCGCCATGGGCACCCGCAAGCTGTTGGTCATCATCGGTGCACTCCTGGTCGGTCTGGCCTCCATCGGCGGTGCCATCGCCAGCGCGGTCAACGTCACGTCCAGCACCTCGTCGAGCCGCAGCCTGTCTGATCAGACCCGCGCCAACAACCCCCAGTACGATCCGCCCACCCCATCGGGTATCGACCCAACGACACCGGCGGCACCCACGCCGACGCAGGGCACGCCGAAACCTGCGCCGGCCGTCGCCGCGGCACTCGCCTGGTACAACGGGGGCGGCAACAACCACATGACCACCCTGGCGACCGAGTCCACGGTGCGCGAGTTGGCGGTGCGCGACAGCAAGTCGGTCGGGCTGCGCTGGGTGTGTAACTTACTGCGGCAGCATGTGCAGGAGGCCCAGGCGTACGCGCCGTACCCCGACAGCGAAGGGCAGCGATGGTGGGCGGCTGCGCTGGCGTTGTTCGCGCAGTCGGTGACGGATTGTTTGACCGGCGTGGACACGAACAACGCGGACCTGCTGACGCGGTCCTGGACGGAAATGACCGAAGGGGTCCAAAACATCGACAAGTTGAGCGCCAGACTCAAAGAGCTGTCCGGCTGACGGCTCTTGCGGGAGTTGAGGCTGTTCCCGTTCTGGATGCGCTGCTACGCCACCGGCGCGGTGACGCCCTCGACCCGCCACTCCAGAATGCCGCCGGAGACGCCAGGCGGGAGCTGGACCTCCACCCGCAGCCCGGTCGTGGTGACCGGGGTGAAGGTGACGCGGTTGAACGTGTTGAGCGCGGTGCCGTACCCCGACGCGCCGCCGACCGGTACCCAGGTGCCGGCCGCGTCCCGGTAGAGCGGCCGCCACGACTGCGGCGTGCGGCACTCGCCGACCCCGGTGTCGTCGAACCAGTACACGGAAACGGCTGAGGCGGTCAGCGGGCTCGAGTAGTGGATGCCGAGCATGTCCGCGAGCATGGGGAAGCCGTTCTGGAACTGGCCCTGTGTCTTGGTGCCGTTGTCCAGTGCGACGCTGTTGGCGCAGCTGATGTAGTGCACGCCCTTCTGCCCCGGGTCGAGCGCGGCCGGCAGCGAGTTGAACGCGAGGTCCTCACACCGGTCCAGCCACACCGGGTCGCCCGTCATCCGGGCGAGCATCTGGTGACTGTGCATCAACTCGACGATGCCGCACGTCTCGAAGCCCTGCCGCGGGTCGATGTAGCCCGGCCGGCAGTTCTCGTCGCCGGCGAACCCGCCGCCGGGGAACTGCCCGTACATGCCCATGACCGTGTCGTAGTCCCGGTACGTCGCGGCCGTGAACTTCGGGTCGGGGTCGAGCAGCCCGTACTGGGCCGGCTCGCGGAAGCCCTGCGCCAGATTTACGTTGTGCCCGTTGGGGATGCCGCCCGTATAGTCGGCCGACCCCGCATGGATCTTCCGCACCAGATCCAGCAGCCAGGCGTCGCCGGTCTGGTTGTACAGCCAGTAGATACTGTCGATGTTGTCGCCCCAGCGCAGCGCGGCCCAACTGCGGTTGAACACGGCGGGTGGCTGGGCGTTCTGGAACTCGAAGTACCGCCGCATGAACAGCGCCACCCGGGCGTCGCCAGACCAGTCGGCGTAGGAGTGTAGTGCGTCGAGCAGCGGCATGTGCGGCCAGAAGTCCGGCCCGTTCGAAAGCGACGTGCAGCGGCAGGCGGCAGCGCTGCTCTACGCGGGACGGCGTTCCACCTACCCCGCCTGATGATCAGGGACCTTCGTGGCATTGCTGATTGCCCAACAGGTCCTCAGTGGATCCGGCGCGGGCGTTCAGCGAGTTGA
>JAOPWA010000519.1 GCA_025965915.1 Dactylosporangium sp.
CGACCAGTGCACGGTCACCGCACGCGATGACAGAACTGTCTGGACGGCGGTGAAGGTGGTCGGCGAACCCGACGGCGGTTGGACCACCGTCACCGATCGCGTCGCCGCGGTACCGCTGCCGAAGTCGTTCTTCGGTGTCACCGACACCATGAACGCGCCGTCCGCCGCCGGGGTGAACGAACACGTGTTGTCCGCCACGTCGGCCAGGTTCGTCGCGGTGCAGCCGTCGGTGGTTATCGTGCCGCCGGTCACCGCCACGTCCCACGTCTGGAAGGTGGCGCCGGAGTCCCAGGTCATGCCGGCCGACGACCAGTGCACGGTCACCGCACGCGATGACAGAACTGTCTGGACGGCGGTGAAGGTGGTCGGCGAACCCGACGGTACAGCGGTCGCCGCAGCGCTCGCCGGCCCGGCCGTCAAGCCGACCGAGGTTCCCACCACCATTGCGGTTCCGGCCGCGAGCAGAGCCCATTTCGGTGCCCGTACCCGCTGGTGAAACTTGATCGCTTGCAGCACTCCGACCCCCAGTGTGTGGTCTAGGCGGCCTTGTGCCGCTGACAACTTATACGGCAATTTATCTCTAATATGTAGAACTAATGCGGTTTCGGGGAAATCCACCACCTCGGGTTGGTTCGCCCACGGCAGAGTGCAACGGCTCCGGCCCAACCCCGTACCCGGGTGGGTGGCGTGCAGGGCACCGGGCTGGCGATATGACAGCGGCCACGCCGACCGGAGGTAGCGGCCGGAACACCCGAGATAGCATTTGCATTACCCCTGGACAGCGCTGTCCCCCACGTACCCGAAGCGAAGGGATCCCGCGTGAGCGCACAGCTCGACCAGGACCTGACGACCCAACCGGAGGGTGGCGACACCCCCCGCACTGACGAGGCCGACGCGGCCCTGCGTGCCGACATCCGCCGTCTCGGCACCCTGCTGGGCCAGAGCCTCGTACGCCAGGACGGCCAAGATCTGCTGAACCTGATCGAAGAGGTACGGGCGCTGGTGCGCTCCGACCCGGCGGCCGCGGTCGAGCGGCTGGCCGGCCTCGACCTGGCCACCGGCACCCAACTCGCCCGGGCCTTCTCCACCTACTTCCACCTCGCCAACATCACCGAGCAGGTGCACCGGGCGCGCGAGCTGCGGCGCATCCGGGCACGCGAGGGCGGCTGGCTGGAGCGGGCCGCCAAACTGATCGCCGACCGGGGCGTCGGCTCCCGCGAGATCGGCACCATCGCCGGGCGTCTCGCGGTCCGGCCGGTGTTCACCGCACACCCGACCGAGGCGGCCCGGCGCTCCATCCTCACCAAGCTGCGCGGGGTCGCGGACGAGCTGGACGCCGAGGCGACGGCGGCTGCCATCGACGGGTGGCGGGACCCGGCCATGGTCAACCGGACCGACCGGCGGCTTGCTGAGCTGCTCGACATGCTGTGGCAGACCGACGAGCTGCGGCTGGAGCGGCCGGAGCCGACCGACGAGGCCCGCAACGCGATCTACTACCTGGCCGAGCTGGCCGCCGCCGGTGCGCCGGAGGTGCTCGACGAGCTGGCGGAGACGCTGCGCGACCTGGGCGTGAAGCTGCCACCCGCGTCCCGGCCGCTCACGTTCGGATCATGGATCGGCGGCGACCGGGACGGAAACCCGTTCGTCACCCCGGCCGTCACCCGCGACGTGCTGCTCATCCAGCATGAGTACGGGATCCGCGCCGCCGAGCGCGTCGTCGATGGCCTGATCGACTCGCTGTCGGTGTCCAAGCGGCTGCGCGGCACCTCGCTCGACCTCGCGGCCAGCCTCGCCGCCGACCTCGACGCGCTGCCCGAGCTGCCGGCCCGGTTCCGGCGGGTCAACGCCGAGGAGTCCTACCGGCTCAAGCTGCGCTGCATCCGGCTCAAGCTGGCCAACACGAGGTCCCGCCTGGTCGCCGGCACACCGCACGTGCCCGGCCGCGACTACCTGGGCACCGACGAGCTGATCACCGACCTGGAGCTGATCCGGGCGTCGCTCGCCCGTAACGGCGGCCAACTCGCCGCGGCGGGACGGCTGGCGTCGGCGATCCGCAGGGTGTCGGCGTTCGGCCTGCAACTGGCGACGCTGGACGTACGCGAGCACGCCGACGCGCACCACGCCGTGCTCTCAGAGCTGTACGGGCGGGTCGGCGAGGTCGAGTACGCCTCACTGGACCGGGGCGACCGGACCGCACTGCTGGTCAACGAGATGTCCTCGCGTCGCCCGCTGTCCGGTGTGGACACCCCACTCTCGGATCGGGCCCGCAAGACGTTCGGGGTGTTCAAAGCGATCCGGGAGGCGCAGGACCAGTTCGGACCGGGCGTGATCGAGTCGTACATCGTCTCCATGACGCGCGGCATCGACGACCTGCTCGCGGCGGTCGTACTCGCCCGCGAGGCCGGGCTGGTCGATCTCGGCGCCGACCCCGTCAAGGCGCGGCTGGGGTTCGTGCCGCTACTGGAGACGACCCTGGAGTTGGACGCCGCCGGCCCGCTGCTCGACGCGCTGCTGTCGCTGCCCGCGTACCGTTCCGTGGTCCGCGCCCGTGGCGACGTGCAGGAGGTGATGCTCGGGTACTCCGACTCCAACAAGGAGGCCGGCATCACCACCTCGCAGTGGTCGATCCACCGCGCGCAGCGCGCCCTGCGCGACGTCGCGGCCAGGCACGGGGTACGCCTGCGGCTCTTCCACGGCCGAGGCGGCACCGTCGGGCGGGGCGGCGGCCCGACCCACGAGGCGATCCTGGCTCAGCCGTACGGCACGCTCGACGGCGCGATCAAGGTGACCGAGCAGGGTGAGGTCATCTCCGACAAGTACACGCTGCCGGCGCTGGCCCGCGAAAACCTCGAGCTGACCCTCGCCGCGGTCCTGCAGAGCGCTCTGCTGCACACCGAGCCCCGCCAACCGGCCGACGACCTCGCGCGCTGGGACTCGGCGATGACGCTGGTCTCCGACGCGGCGTACGGGGCGTACCGGGGGCTCGTCGAGCAGCCCGACCTGCCGGCGTACTTCTGGGCCTCCACCCCGACCGAACTGCTGGGCGCGCTCAACATCGGTTCCCGGCCGTCCAAGCGCCCCGACTCCGGCGCCGGCCTCGACGGGCTGCGGGCGATCCCGTGGGTGTTCGGCTGGACGCAGTCGCGCCAGATCGTGCCCGGCTGGTACGGCGTGGGCAGCGGCCTCGCCGCCGCCCGGGCCGCCGGCCTGTCCGACGTACTCACGGATATGCACGAGAACTGGCACTTCTTCCGGACGTTCCTGTCCAACGTCGAGATGATGCTCGCCAAGACCGACCTGGACATCGCGTCCCGGTACGTCGACTCGCTGGTCGGAGAGCCGCTGCGCCCGATCTTCGAGCAGATCCGGGCGGAGTACGACCGGACCGTGGCCGAGGTGCTCGCCGTCACCGGCGAGTCGGAACTGCTGGAGAAGCAGCCGGTACTGGCGCGCACGCTGGGCGTACGCGACACGTACCTGCAGCCGCTGCACCACCTGCAGGTGTCGTTGCTGGCCCGTAACCGCGCCGCCGGCGCCCGCCGGGAGCCGACCGACCTGGCGCTGCAACGGGCGCTGCTGACCACCGTGAACGGCATTGCGGCGGGTATGCGCAACACCGGCTGAGCCTGCCGGCACCACCATCAATGGACGGGACATCCGGAACTGCCGCATCGCGCAATTGGCCGCACGCCATTGCTGGCGTATCTGTCTATATTCGGTTCCCAGGAAATAGCGCAGTCGTTTTTCCCCATGGCCGGGTGCCCTCGACCCGAGGCAAAGTGCCTGACAGACTGTGGGCTTGGTCTGCGGGAGCACAGGTTGAGCGAGGTGACATGAACAACGGGTGGGTGCTGCCCGACGGAGTGTTGCGTGACGCACCCGCGTACACGCCACGCATGCACGAACTGGCCGATCTGGAGCTGCTGCTCACCGAGGTGTACGCGCCTCTGGCCGGGTTCCTGGGGCGGGCCGATCTGATCAACGTCGCCCGCACCGGCCGGCTCGTCGACGGCACCGCCTGGCCGGTGCCGATCACCCTGGACGTCCCGACCGACCTGCTGCGCCAGATCGACGTGACCAACCCGCTGCACCGGGTGCTGGTGCTCACCGACACGGAGGGCGCTCCCGTCGCCGCTGTCGACGTCACCGAGACGTGGCCGACCCGCGACGGCATGAGCGGCGTCGCCGGCGTGGTGCGTCGGATCGGCGAAAGCGGTCACGGCGCCTTCCGGCGACTGCGGCGATCCCCCGCCGACGTACGTGAACTGCTGCCGCCCGGACGGGTGCTCGGGGTGATCGCCGACCGGCCGCTGCACCGCCCCCAGCTCGCCCAGATCGCGCACGCCGCGCGTACCCTCGCCGGGCATCTCCTGTTGCTGGTGCCGGTCGCCGCACCCGGGCCTGGCGGGCTCGCACCCGAGGCGCTGGTGCGCTGCGTCCTCGCAGCGCACGACCGGATGCCCCCGGTCACGATCGTCACCGTCCCGCTGGTGCCACACGGCGACGAGGTCCGCGACGCGCTGCTACGGGCGCGCGTAGCCGCCGCCTACGGCGTCACCCACCTGCTCGCCACCGGCACGTCGATGATGTCCGGCGGGCTGCGGGTCCTCGTGCCGCGCGAGCTGGCCTACGACGGACGCGACGGGCAGTGGCGTACGCGCGACGACATCCCGCCGCGGTACCGGCGCCTGCCACTGACCAAGACCGAGATCGATGACCTGCTCGACCGCGGGGGCGCGCTTCCCGAGTGGCACACCCCGCCAGCGGTCGCCAAGGAGCTGGCCCGGGCCCGCCCGCCGCGCCGTAACCGCGGGCTCGTCGTGTTCTTCACCGGCCTGTCCGGCTCGGGTAAGTCGACCATCGCGCGGGGCGTGGCCGAGGTGTTGAAGGAGACCGGCGAGCGTACGGTCACCCTGCTCGACGGCGACGTCGTGCGCCGGCACCTGTCCAAGGGCCTGGGCTTCTCGGCCGCTGACCGCGACACCAACATCCGGCGTATCGGCTGGGTGGCGGCCGAGGTCGGCCGGCACGGCGGGGTCGCCCTCTGCTGCCCCATCGCGCCCTACGCGGTGTCACGCGCCACCGCGCGCCGGTTTGCCACGGAGGCCGGGGCCGACTTCGTGATGGTTCACGTCTCCACCCCGCTGGAGGAGTGCGAGCGGCGCGACCGCAAGGGGTTGTACGCGAAGGCGCGGGCCGGCGAGATCACCGGGATGACCGGCATCGACGACCCGTACGAGCCGCCCACCGACGCCGATGTCGTCGTCGACACCACCGGCATGAAGATCGGCGAAGCGGTCACGATGGTGCTGCGCCATCTTGGGGCGAACGGCTGGATCGAGCCGCGCCAAGCGAGCTGAGGACCGCTGACGCCGTCAGCCGCCACTACGCTGGGCCCTCATCGCGGACGTGGCCAACTGGCCGTGCTGGCAGACGTCGTCGAGCCTCGTATTGACGGTGAGCTGGGTCGTCTCGTCCGGCGGCGTCACGACGAGGCCGACCGCCGCCGGCTGGCAGGGCATGGTCTCGTCATCGGCCGGCAGGTGGGTGTAATGCACCAGCGCCCACCCGGTCTGCCCAGGCGCGAGCCTGACGAGCGCGGCCAGGGTCGAATCGCGGCGCAGCGTCGTGGGAAGCCATCGGCCGGCCGAGTCGATCAGCGTCATGCCGGGGAAACCGTAGACGCCGCAGGGGTGCGGTGAGTGGTTGGTCAAGCCGAGATCGAGGTAGACCGAACCGGCGGCACCACCCCCGGGCGACGCTTCGAGCCGGACGTCGAGGTCGGCTGTGTGACAGCGCGGCAGCGCCACGGCCGCGGAACCGCCGCCGCCCGGTGCCCCCTCGCCCGGCGACGAGCTGGCTGACGCACCTGCTTCCGGCCCGGCGCCGGGCCTTGGGGCGACCGCGCTCGACGGCGCCGGTGCCGATGTCGGAGCATCGACACCAGCGGTGGTATAGGCGGCCGGCGGGCCGGATGACCTACCCAGGTGCGGCCCGAGCCACATGCCACCCAGCGCGAGTACCGCGACCGTCAGCGCGCCGGCCGCCAGCGCCCGTACCCGATGCCGACGGCGTACCGTCCCGCGCACGGCCTCCGACCCGGCGGGCACGGTGGACGCCATCGCCCGAGCACCGAATTCGTTGAACCGCGGGGTCAACTCATCGTCCTGGTTCATCGCGACGCCTCCTCGGCAAGCTGGGTCATCAACGTCATACGGCCTCGGTGCAGCCACGAACGCACGGTGCTCTCCGGCGCGTGGCACTCCCGCGCCACCTCCGCTGTGGTGAGGCCGGCAAGGTAGTACAGGATCATTGCCCGGCGTTGCGCCGTCGGCAGCCGGGCGAGGGCCGCCGCCAGCGCCACCCGGTCCGGGCTCGGCCCGTCGATGTACTCCGGCCGCTGGCGCGCCATGAACCTCGCCGCCGTCCGCAGCCGGCGCCAGCGGCTCATCGCGAGGTTCCACGCCACCCGGCGCACCCAGGCGACCGGGTCGTCGTAGTCGGCGAGTTCCCGCCATCGTGGCCAGGCCCGGCAGAACGCCTCCTGCACGATGTCCTGAGCCTCGGCCAGGTCGCCTATCGAGGCGTACAGCTGCGCCGTGAGCCCGCGCACGTGCGCCGTGTAGAACTCGTCGAAGTCATCGGCCACTGTCGTCTCCCGGCGGTTCCATCGGTACCACGAGGAGAACACGCGCGGATCCGTCGTCAGGCTGCGTATCACCTATGTCGAAATCCGCGTGATGTGCGGCTACCGGCGGCCGGCTGCACGCAAGGGCGCCAAACCGCACAGCTACCGGCGGCGGACCGCTGCCCGGACGAGTAGGCCCAGCGCGTACGGGGCCGACCGCTGCATCGACTCCGGTCCGGGTACCTGGTCGCCGGCCAGGAAGTCGATCGCCGCGCCGCATCCGAACAGCCACGCGCCGGGCAGGGCGCCACGCAGCCGATCGGCCAGCCACTCCTGCTTGGGAACGCCGAGGCCGATGTACACCACGTCGGGCTTCGCCTCGACGATCTCGCGGCAGACGGCGTCGAGCGTGGCGGGGTGACGGTCGAAGCCGAAGCGCGGGCTGGCATGGCCGGCGATGCGCAGCCCGGGGTACGCGTGAACGAGCGTCTGCGCCGCCCGGTGCGATCCCTCGACCCGGCTGAAGTAGGCCGGCGCACCGCCGAGCAGATACAGCGACCGGCCGTCGGCCGCGAGGCCCGCCGCGAGCGACCAGACCAGGCTCGACCCGGCCACCCGCTCCGGTAACGGCGCGCGGGCCAGGCGCGACGCCCAGACCAGGGGCGCCCCATCGGCGACCACCAGGTCGGCCTCGCCAAGCTGCGCCCGCAGGTCCGGATCGCGGCGGGCGAGCCGCAGGAGGTCGACGTTCGGCGTGACGATCCGGCCACCCTGGCCCCGGTCGAGGCTGTCGCGCACGCACGCGACGATCTCCGCCTCGGTACGGCGATCAATGGCAATGCCGTCGAGGACGACGCGTCGGCCCATCTCGTCTCCACCCCATGTATCGCTCGCTATATATCGACAACGAGACGGGGGGCGCAACCGGTACGCGCCGCGAGCCGGGTCGCGCCGCGAACGCATGGATGGTCGGGCGGGCACACACCGACCCGGAATGGGGGCGGGGCCCGGTTGGACCGGGCCCCGCTGGGAAGGGACGGCAGGCAATCACCAGTGCGGACGGACCCGGACACACCGTGGCGCGCGCCGCGGCGGGGACCTGCCCGAGTCATCCGTTGGGCCGCGACTCACGTCACAGCCACGTTCAGTTCAACGAACGATCCCCGCCCGCGGTGACGCATCCGTTCGCCTAACAGAAGTCGGCCGATCTGCCGAGATTCGGATCATCCGAAGCTCCAGCCGATCGGCCGACGTCTGTTCACATCGTGGTATTTACGCGCCGAGCTTGCGTGCCAGGTTCTCCTCGAGCGCGTTCATGAACTCGTCGGTGGTCAGCCACGGCGCGTCACGGGAGATGAGCAGCGCCAGGTCCTTGGTCATCTGGCCACCCTCGACGGTCTCGACACAGACCTGCTCGAGCTTCTCGGCGAACTCGGTGACCGCCGGGGTGCCGTCGAGCTTGCCACGGTGCTTGAGGCCACCGGTCCAGGCGAAGATCGAGGCGATGGGGTTGGTCGAGGTCTTCTCGCCCTTCTGCCACTGCCGGTAGTGCCGGGTGACCGTGCCGTGCGCCGCCTCGGCCTCGACGGTGCGGCCGTCGGGGGTCATCAGCACCGAGGTCATCAGACCGAGCGAGCCGAAGCCCTGTGCGACGGTGTCGGACTGCACGTCACCGTCGTAGTTCTTCGTGGCCCAGACGAAGCCGCCCTCCCACTTCATCGCGGCGGCCACCATGTCGTCGATCAGCCGGTGCTCGTAGGTGATGCCGGCGGCCTTGAACTCCTCCGCGAACTCGGCCTCGAAGACCTCCGCGAACAGGTCCTTGAAGCGACCGTCGTAGGCCTTGAGGATGGTGTTCTTGGTCGACAGGTAGACCGGGTACTTGCGGGCCAGGCCGTACCGGAACGACGCCCGCGCGAAGTCGCGGATCGAGTCGTCGAAGTTGTACATGCCCATCGCCACGCCGCCGCCGGGGAAGTCCGCGACGTTGAACTCCATGGGCGCGGAGCCGTCTTCCGGGGTGAAGGTGATCGTGACGCGGCCCGGGCCGGGCACCACGAAGTCGGTGGCCTTGTACTGGTCACCGTGCGCGTGCCGGCCGATGATGATCGGCTTGGTCCAGCCGGGCACCAGGCGGGGCACGTTGGACATGATGATCGGCTCGCGGAACACGACGCCGCCGAGGATGTTGCGGATCGTGCCGTTGGGCGACCGCCACATCTTCTTGAGGCCGAACTCCTCCACGCGCGCCTCGTCCGGCGTGATGGTGGCGCACTTGACGCCGACGCCGTGACGCTTGATCGCGTTGGCCGCGTCGATCGTGACCTGGTCGTTCGTCTCGTCGCGGTACTCGATCGACAGGTCGTAGTACTCCAGGTTGACGTCAAGGTAGGGCAGGATCAGCTGGTCGCGGATCTGCTTCCAGATGATCCGGGTCATCTCGTCGCCGTCGAGCTCGACAACGGGGTTCTCGACCTTGATCTTCGCCATCGGCAGGGCGCTCCTCTCCGGAAAGCTAGCAGTACGAGCGTACTGGATGCTTGGGGTCTTGACTCCCCGGGCCGGGCTCATGTGTCCGAACAAACCCGGGAATGACGGCGGCCCCGGACATCGCAACGCCCGGGGCCGCTGTCACCGAATCGCTTACAGGTTGGCGACGTCCGCCTGCTTCGTGCGGACCGCCTCGGCGGCCTCCTTCAGCGCGGCCGTCTCGGCGTCGGTCAGCGGCGTCTCGACGATCCGCCGGACACCGCCCGCGCCGATCTCGGCCTGCACGCCCAGGTACACGCCCGAGATGCCGTACTCGCCGTCGACCCACGCGCAGACCGGCAGCACCTCGCCGGAGTCCTCCGCGACGGCCTTCGCCATACGCGCGGCGGCAGCCGACGGCGCGTAGTACGCCGAGCCGGTCTTCAGAAGACCGACGATCTCGGCGCCACCCTTGCGGGTACGGTCGACCAGCTCTTCGATCTTGTCTGCCGGCAGCACCTCGGACAGCGGCTTGCCGTCGACCGTGGACTGGGACGGCACCGGCACCATCGTCTCGCCGTGTGAACCGAGCGTGAGCGTCTTGACGCTGCGCACCGGCACGCCAAGGGTGTCCGCGACGAACGTGGTGAAGCGGGCACTGTCGAGGATGCCCGCCTGGCCCAGCACCCGCTCCTTGGGGAAGCCGGTCGCGAGCTGCGCGATCGCGGTCATCTCGTCGAGCGGGTTGCTCACCACGATCACGACCGCGTTCGGTGCGTACTTGGCGACGTTCTCCGCAACGCTCCGGACGATCTTCGCGTTGACCTCGAGGAGGTCCATCCGGCTCATGCCCGGCTTGCGGGGCAGGCCCGCGGTGATGACGACGACGTCGGAGCCCTCGATGGCCTCGTAGCCCTCGCCGTTCTGTCCCGTGGTCTGACCCACGATCTTGGTCTCGAAGCCTTCGATCGGTCGGGCCTGGCCCATGTCCAGCGCCAGGCCCTCCGGCTTGCCCTCGATGATGTCGGTGAGCACGACGGTCTCGAAGACGTCGTACTCAGCCAGGCGCTGTGCGGTCGTCGAACCGTAGAAACCGGCTCCGACGACGGTGACCTTCTTACCCATGAATCCTCAGCTCTCCCCGGTGAGAACGGGTTTACCCGACGCGACCAGCACCATAACGCGAACGTGGATCGACAGCCGCCTCGGGTAGTCGGATGTGCCGCAAGGCACCCAACCCATCATCGGGCGGCCGCGCGAAGGGCGGCCAGCCGGGGTGCCCGCGACCTCGGGCTGTCCAGGCTGAAACTGCGGGCGTCGCCGAGCTGGTCGCGCACGTACTCCTCGGTGCGGCTGACCGCCGCCCGCAGCGCCGCCTCGTCGTCGACCGGCCCGAACGACCACCACACGATGTGCTCCTCGGCCGGATCGTACTGCCAGAGGCCGACGACGCGGCCCCGGTCGACGATCGGATGGTCGGGCAGATCGGACAGGCCAACCAGCGGTTTGCCACCCGGCGTAGCCCGCTCCACGTCACCGTCGTCGAGCAGGGACCGGTGGTCGCGGCGCAGCAGGATCAGCGCGTCGGTGCCGGCCAGCAGCGCGTAGCCGGGCTGCGCCGGCATTCGGCACGCCTCGTACTCGTCGACCAGGTCGGGCGGCAGCAACAGCCCGCCGCCGACGTCGACCAACCCGAGATCGGCGACGGCGGCCTTCGCGGCGGCTACCGTGAACGCGCTGAACCACCGGAAGTTCGCCAGGCTGGCGGGGCCGATCCAGCGGAAGTAGAGACGGGCCAGCTCGGCACGCGCGGCCTCGTCGTCGCGTCCGGTACGCGGAGCGCTCCACCGCACGTACCCGTACCGCTGCTGGTCCAGGCGCCCGTTGACGGGCACCCGCCGGATCTCCCCGGCCGCCTGCAACAGGCCGAGGGCGGCGGGCAGCGTGGTGGACTGGCCACGCTTGCGCCCCTCCTCACCCAGGTTGCGGACGGCGTCACCGAGCCTGTCCTTGAGCCGTGCCGGGTCGAGCGCTTCGTCGCCGACGACGTCGATGACCGCCTCGCACAGCTTGTCGATCTCGCCGCGCGGCACGCCCAGCTTGTCCAGGACGGCCAGCTCACCCTCGGCCGCCCCGCGCCCGACCTGCAACGCCAGCGCGAAATGCGCGGCGGGCACGACGTACGTGCAGCCTCGGGCCGCCGGCAGCTCGTGGATGTCAACCGCCTTCACCGCCGCGTCGGCGTCGGCGCGGGAGGTTCCCGCCCGAGCGAACAGACTCAGGTACGGGTTGACACCGCCGACCGAACGCGCCCACCCGGTCGTGGCGAGCGCTTGCGCGGGCGTACCCGCGGCGACCGACCCGTCGAGCCCCTGCCGCCGCCACCACCATGCCATCCGTGTTCTCGCATCCACACCGGCATTCTGCCCCCCAGCCCGCCGGCCAAGGTCTCGATACCCCACTAGGGCCTGTCCGGCGAATCATGTGACTGGTTCGGGTCGGGGTCGTTGCGCCCGTCGTGGGACGGGGAGATCTGACGAACGACGAGTGGGCCCGGCTGAAGCCACATTTGCCCAAGACGGGCCAGCGGGGCGGGCGTTGGAAGAGCCACCGCAGGGTGATCGACGGGATCCTCTTCCGGGAGCGGACCGGAGTGCCCTGGCGGGATCTGCCTGCACGTTTCGGCAAGTGGAAGACCGTCTACGAACGACACAGACGTTGGTCGGCGAACGGCACGTGGGACAAGATCCTGCGGGCCGTCCAAGCCGACGCCGACGCGGCAGGCCGCATCGACTGGTCCATGGCGAGCGTGGATTCCACCTCCTGTCGCGCCCACCAACACGCCGCCGGAGCGCGCAAGAAACCGCCGCGAGTGCCGGGAAAAGAAGCACGCCCCCGACAGCACCGTCCCGACGAGGGACTCGGACGCTCCCGGGGCGGACTGACCTGCAAGATCCATCTGGCCGGTGAAGGTGGGCGCCGCCCGCTGTCATTCGTGATCACACCAGGGCAGTGGGGCGACGCACCGCAGCTCATTCCAGTCATGGAAGGCATCCGCGTCGCCCGCCTGGGCGGCGGGCATCCTCGCACCCGCCCCGATCACCTCGGCGGCGACAAGGCGTACAGCTCCCGCCGCAACCGCCGCTACCTGCGCAGACGCCACATCAAGCACACCATCCCCGAGCCGAAGGACCAGCGGGCCAACCGCAAGCGCCGGGGCAGCAAAGGCGGTCGGCCCGCCGGCTTCGACAAGACGATCTACAAGCGTAGGAGCGAGGTCGAGCGGACGATCAACA
>JAOPWA010000533.1 GCA_025965915.1 Dactylosporangium sp.
GCAATGTCTCTGAACAACGACGATCGTCACCCTGACGCACGGGGCCCGGATCGGCGCAGGTCAAACGCAACGGCCGGAGTTTCCGCACCCACACGGCGACCGTCAGCCGATCACGGCTGCGGACCGACGGCTATTCGTCGCCTCGTGGACCTCGCGCAGCAGCGCGGCCGCAGCCGCGCTTGTCGGATCACCCGTTACGGTGACGGTCTCCCAGGCCGGTACGATCCCGGCAAGCCGGATGAAGCGCACCCGATCGGTCTTGGCCGCGAAGGACTGCGGCACGAGCGCCACGCCGAGCCCGAAGGTCACCAGATCAAGCAGCGAGTGCACGTCGGTCACCTCCAGCGAGACGCGGCGTTCGACACCTGCGGCGGCGAGCACGTTGTCGACCAGGTCCCGGGTACCCCAGTCCGGGTGAAAGTCCACGAACTGCTCCGCCCGCAGCTCCACCAGCCCGACCTGCGCCCGTGCCGCGAACGGATGCTCGAGCGCGCAGGCGAGCACGAGTGGCTCGCTGGCAAGCGGTCCGACCACGACGTCGTCCGGGCACCGGGCCGGGCGGGAGACGAACGCCAGGTCGAGTCGCCCCGCGCGCACTTGCTCGGTCAGCTCGCCGGATCCCCCGTGACGCAACCGGATCTCCAGACCGGGGTGCGCGGTTAGGAAGCGAGCGAGCACGGCCGGCAGGTGCACCACGTGCAGACACTGCAGTGAGCCGATGGCCAGGCTGCCACGAAGCAGACCCTGCACCGCCGCGACGGCGTCCTTGGCGGCGTCGGTCGCCGACAGCGCCCGCCGGGCCTCCACCAGTAGTGCCCGCCCCGCTGGGGTCAGCTCGACCTGTCGGGTGCTGCGCAGGAACAGCGAGGCGCCGAGTTCACGTTCGAGCGAGCGGATCGAGGCCGACAGACCGGACTGTGCGACGTGCAAGCGCTTGGCTGCCCGTGTGAAGTGACATTCCTCCGCGACGGCGACGAAGTACTCGAGTTGCCGGAGTTCCATGATTCATCACCAAGGCTGCTCAAAGGGATCAGCTTCTTCTGTTGGACAGCTTAATCGAGGGAGGGGAAGCTGAAGACGTACCAACTGGATCTCCGAGGAGGAACTCCCATGCAGACTCGCCGCATCGGCGACGTCCAGGTCGGCGCGATCGGTCTCGGCGGAATGCCCATGTCGATCGAGGGGCGCCCCGACGAGCAGAGTTCGGTCGCGACGATCCACGCCGCGCTGGAGGCGGGCGTGACGCTGATCGATACTGCAGACGCCTACCACCTGTACGCGAACGAGGTCGGCCACAATGAGTCCCTGATCGCCCGCGCAGTAGCCAGCTACGGCGGCGACACGTCCGACGTGCTGATCGCGACGAAGGGCGGTCACCTGCGCCCCGGCGACGGCTCGTGGACCCTGAACGGCTCGCCGGACTACCTGAAAAAGGCCTGCGACGCATCGCTCAAGCGACTCGGCGTCGAGGCCATCGGCCTTTACCAGTTCCACCGACCGGACCCGAAGGTCCCCTACTCGGACTCGGTCGGGGCGATCCGCGACCTGCTGGACGCGGGCAAGATTCGCTTCGCGGGCATCTCGAACGCCAACCCGGACCAGATCCGGCAGTCCAACGAGATCCTCGGCGGGCGGCTGGTGAGCGTGCAGAACCAGTTCTCGCCGGCGTTTCGCTCCAGCGAGCCGGAGCTGGAGCTGTGCGCGGAGCTGGACATTGCGTTCCTGCCGTGGAGCCCGCTGGGCGGGATCTCGCACGCCGGCGAGCTGGGCTCGCGTTTCGCCGTGTTCGCGGACGTGGCGCAGGCACACGGGGTGAGCCCGCAGCAGGTGTGCCTGGCGTGGATGCTCGCCAAAGCACCGGTGGTGATCCCGATTCCGGGCTCTTCTCGCCCTGAGACCATCCGCGATTCGGTCGCTGCGGATGATCTGAAGCTGTCCGCCGAGGAGCTGGCCCGCCTCGACGCGGCCTGATGAGGCGCGCCCCGGCGCCGGGTCTGACCGCTCGGCGCTAACCGGCCTGGCACGGCTGCCGCCCCCCCGATTGTGGGACGAGTTGTTCGTGCGGCCGGGCAGGCTGCCGTAGCGCAGGTACCACCGCACGGCCACCACGATCACTTCGGCCGGGAACCGGAACCCGTCGGCGCGGCGGTCAGAACAGACCACTCGTCGGCGGCTCGGCGTCGCTGAGCCGGTATGCGCCGACGACCGCCGCCTTCCAGTACCGGGGGTTGTGGTTGGCGACGGTACGGGCGTTGCGCCAGTGCCGGTCCAGGTTGTGCTCACGCGCCGTGGCCGAGCCGCCCCCGACGTCGAAGAGCAGCTCGCCACTCTTCAGCGCCGCCTCGACGGCGATGAACTGGGCCTGGGCGACTTCGACCGCCGCGGTTGTCAGCAACTGCGGCGCGAGCTCCGCCGCCCATGCGCGGTCGATCGCGTCGGCCGCGCGCAGCACGGCCGCCTCGGCGGCGTACGTGCGGGCGGCGATCTCACCGACAACGTGCTGGACGTACGGGTCATCGACCGACCGTGCCGCCGAGCTGTGCCTGATCGGCCGGGACCGGTCGCGCGCGAAGGCCACCGCATCGTCGAGCGCGTTCCTGGCGATGCCCACTTCGACCGCGCCGAGGAACAGTTGCAGGAAGGCGGTGACCGGCGATCGGCGGTCGGTCCGGAACACCCGGTCGCGGATCTCCTCGGGGCGGACGACCATGTTGTCCAGCCTGGTGGTTCCACTCGCGGTCAACCGCTGGCCGACGCCGTCGTAGTCGTCGACCAGGTGCAGGCCCTCCCGGTCCCGTGGGACGACGAACGCGACCGGCTCGCCGTCGTCGGCCAACGCCACGGCGCTGACCCAGTCGGCGTACAGCGCGCCGGTGCTGTAGTACTTGCTGCCGTCGACCCGGAAACGGTCGCCGTCCCGCCTGATACGCGAACGGACCTCGCCGTTGGCTCCACCGAGCTCCCATCCGGCGTTGCCGAACACGTCGCCGGCCAGCAGCCGCGGGTACCAGATCCGGCACTCGGCGGCGGAGCCGCCCGCCCGCAGCCCCTCGACGAAGCCGAAGCCGGGCCGGACCGCCTGGGCGATGTTGGAGTCGACCGATGCGAGGTCGACGACGAACCGGATCGCTTCGCCCACCGACGAGCCAGGGCCGCCGTGCTCGACCGGAACGCGGAACGTCAACAGCTGCGCGGCCGCGAGCCGGCAGATCTCCGCGCGCGGCAGCCGGCGCAGCCGCTCCCGCTCGGCGGCACCCGCCGCGACCTCCGGCAGGATGTCCGCCGCGCGCCGGTACAGCTCGGACACGGTGACGCCGGACCGTACCCGCTCGCGGGCGACGGCGTGCTCCTCGACGCTCACGCCGTCGCCTCCCCACCGGCCGGACCGACCCCGGCCGGTACCGGTTCCGGAGTCCCCAGCGCCGCCGGGTCGCGGTAGCGCGCACCGGGGTGCGCGTCGGGCAGCCGGGCGGCGCCGGGCCCGAAGAGCCGCTCGCGTAGCGTCTCGCCGTCGGTGTACGACTCGCGGTACCGGCCCCGGCGGCGCAGC
This sequence comes from Dactylosporangium sp., assembly GCA_025965915.1. Classification (GTDB taxonomy): domain Bacteria; phylum Actinomycetota; class Actinomycetes; order Mycobacteriales; family Micromonosporaceae; genus Planosporangium. Next base: position 3,551 of record JAOPWA010000533.1, read on the forward strand.
TCCGGCACGACCAGTTCGATGAAGTCCTCGGCGGTGCCGGGGGTGAGGAACTGGCGCAGATTGATGCCGTCGATGCCGCCCTCGTCGACCCACTTCTCCAGCTCGTCGGCGACCACCCGCGGGGTGCCGACGACGAAGAACGGCCCGCGCGTGTACCCGCCGACCCGGTCGAGGACCTCGCCGACGGTCTGCTCCGGCCGGTACCGGTAGCCCAGCCGCTGGTAGCCGGGGTCCTTGCGGGCGACGATGTCGGCGATCCGCTCGCTACGGGGGTAACGGGTCCAGTCCAGGCCCGCGCCCGAGTGCGCCAGGTGCCCGTCGACGCTGCGCAGCCGCTGGAACTCCTGGTACTTCGCCTCGGCGTCGGCCTCGGTACGTCCGACGATCACCGCGGCGCCGGCGAGGAACTTGATGTGGTCGGGCTCGCGGCCGTGCAGTTTCGCCCGCGCCTTCGTGTCCTCGATGTTGGCGCGCACCTCGTCGAGGGAGAACCCACCGACGAACACGGCCTCGGCGTGTTTGGCGGCGAACTCACGTCCGGCGTCGGAGCTACCGGCCTGATAGAGCACCGGCGTGCGTTGACGGGACGGCTGCGACAGGTGCGGCCCGGCCACCCGGTAGCGGGGCCCGACGTGGTTGATGTAACGCACCTTCGCGGGGTCGGTGTAGACCCGGTTGTCGCGGTCGGCGACCACCGCGTCGTCGTCCCATGAGCCCTCCCACAGCTTGTACAGCACGTCGAGGTACTCGTCGGCGATCTGGTAGCGCAGGTCGTGGTCGACCTCGTCGGCCAGCCCGAAGTTGCGGGCCGCGTTGGGCAGGTACGAGGTGACGATGTTCCACGCCACCCGGCCCTTGGTGAGGTGGTCCAACGTGGACATCCGGCGAGCGAACGCGAACGGCGGCTCGTACGTGGTCGAGAACGTCGCGGCGAAGCCGAGGTTGCGCGTCACGGCGGCCATGGCGGGGATCACCAGCAGCGGGTCGTTGTTGGGGATCTGCACAGCCTCGCGCAGCGCGGTCTCCGGGCCGCCGCGGAACCCGTCGTAGGCGCCGATGACGTCGGCCAGGAACACCGCGTCGAAGCCGCCGTACTCCAGCAGTTTGGCCAGCTCGGTCCAGAATTCGATGTCGTTGAAGCGGTGCCGGTTGTTGTCCTCGTGCACCCACAGCCCGTGGGAGATGTGCCCTACGCAGTTCATCTCGAAGAGGTTGACGTGGATCTGTTTCTTGTCGGGCATGGTCACTCCACCGAAGCCAGTCTGGGGATGGCGGTCAGCAAGGTCCGGGTGTACTCGTGCTGCGGCCGTTCGAAGATGTCCCGGACGGCGCCCGCCTCGACCACGCGACCGTCCTTCATGACCAGGACGTGGTCGCTGACGTGGTAGATGACGCCCAGGTCATGGGAGATGAACAGGTAGGAGACGCCGAGCTGCTGCTGCAGGTCGGCGAGGAGGTCGAGGATCTGCGCCTGCACCGACACGTCGAGCGCGGATACCGGCTCATCGCAGACGACCACGTCGGGTTCGGTGGCCAGCGCCCGGGCGATCGCGACCCGCTGGCGCTGCCCGCCGGACAGCTCCAGTGGGCGGCGACCCAGGTGGCCGGCGTGCAGGCGGACCAGTTCGAGCAGTTCCACGGCCCGGTCGCGCCGCCGCGGCCCGCGCCGGTACCCGGCGACGCCGAGCGCCTCGCCGAGCACCTTCGCCACCGTGTACCGCGGGTCGAACGAGCTCAGCGGGTCCTGGTACACGATCTGCAGCCGCCGCCGCTCGGCGCGCCGCTGCGCACGCGTCAGCGCCGCCCAGGGCCGGCCGCGTAGGACGACCTCTCCGGAGTCCGGGGTCTCCAGACCCAGCACCAGCCGGGCGGTGGTCGTCTTGCCCGAGCCGGACTCCCCCACGATGCCGAGCGTGGTGCCGGGCTCCAGCCGGAACGACACGTCGGCGACGACGGTGCGCGGCGCGCCGTCGGGCGCAGGGAACGTCTTGGTCAGGCCCCGCGCCTCGATCACCGGGGGGTCGGCCGGCTGCGGGGGGCCGGGCGTCACCGGGATGGCCACCGGCCGCGTGACCGGCGGCCCCGCCACGGCTGCGCCGGCCCGGGCGGGTCCGGACAGTCGCGTACCCTTGGCGTGCGCTGACGGCACCGCCGCCAGCAGGCTGCGGGTGTACGGGTGCTGGGGGTCGCGTAGCACCGCGGCGGTCGGCCCCTCCTCCACGATCCGACCCTCGCGCATGACCGCTACCCGGTCGGCCAGCCGCGACACGACGGCCAGGTCGTGGCTGACGATGAGCAGCGCGGTCTCGCTCGTCTTCAGCGCGTCGAGCAGGGTCAGCACCTGCAACTGGACGGTCGCGTCCCGCGCGGTGGTGGGCTCGTCGGCGATGAGCAGTTGCGGGCCGCAGGCGATGGCCGAGGCGATCAGCGCCCGCTGGCGCAGCCCGCCGGAGAGTTGGTGCGGGTACTGGTGGGCGCGCAGCTCCGGTTCGGGTACGCCGACGGATGCGAGCAGCTCGACGACCTTCTCCTCGCGCTGCCTGCGGGTGAGGCCGGTGTGCAGTTTCAACGACTCGGCTATCTCGGCGCCGACCGGGCGTAGCGGGTCCAGCGATGCGAGCGCGTCCTGGAGCACGAAGCCGATGCGGGCACCGCGGATGCGCCGCCAGTCCCTTTCGGACAGCCGGGTCACGTCCTGACCGTCGAAGCGCAGCCGGCCGGCGGTGACGGTGGCACCGTGCCCGGCGAGCCCGACGAGGGTACGGGAGGTGACGCTCTTGCCGGAGCCTGACTCCCCGACGACCGCGAGGCACTCGCCGCGGTCGACGTGTAGCGACACGCCGTCGACGACGGGGCCGTGGCCGAAGTCCACGCGCAGGTCGGCGATCTCGACGAGGGGGTTCACCGGCGTACCCGCCCTTCGGAGCGGCGCCGCAGCTCCCGGCCGAGCGCCGTGACCGACAGCACCGTGAGCGTGATGCTGGCGCCGGGGATGACGACCAGCAGCCAGTCGTTGGAGATGTACTGCATGCCGAGGGAGAGCATGTCCCCCCACTCGGGGGCCGGTGGCTTGGCACCCAGGCCGAGGAAGCTCAACGCGGCGCCGGCCGAGATGGCGGTGCCGACGGCGATGGTGGCCAGCGCCAGCACCGGCTTGGCGGCGTTGGGCAGGATGTGCCGGGCGATGACCCGCCACCGGGGCAGCCCGAGCGTCACGGCAGCCTCCACGTACGCCGAGCGCCGCACGATGTGCGTCTGCGCCCGGACCATCCGGGCGTAGCTGGGGATGCTCGCGAAGGCGACGGCGAACAGCGCGTTCGTCGTGCCGCTGCCCAGCAGTGTGATTACGACGAGGGCGAACAGCAGCTCGGGTACCGACAGGGTCACGTCGACCAGCCGCATGAGCAGGCCCTCGACGAACCGGTTTCCCAGCCCGGCGGCGAGCCCGACCAGGCTGCCGCAGACCAGGGCGATCCCGGTGGCGCCCAGGCCCATGATCAGAGACGCCCGCGCTCCGTAGATCAGGCGGCTGAGCACGTCCCGCCCGGTCTCGTCGGTACCCAGCAGGTGGCGCGGGCCCGGCGGCAGGAACGCGCCGCCGGTGCCGACGGCGAGGGGATCGTGCGGCGCCAGCCAGCCGGGCGCCAGCGCGGCGACGACGACCGCGGTCAGGAACACTCCCGCCAGGACGAGGCCGGGGCGCACGGCACGCGAACGCCACGACCGACGGCTCCGGGGCGCGTCGGCGGCGGTGACGGTCGAGGCGGCGGCGGTGACCGCATCGGCGGCCGCCGATGCGGGAAGAGCGGTCACCGCGCCACCAGCCTCGGGTCGATGACGGCGTAACCGATGTCCACGAGCAGGTTGACCACCACGTACACGAGCGCGGCGAACACGACGACGC
>JAOPWA010000541.1 GCA_025965915.1 Dactylosporangium sp.
CCCTGTGGGTGCCCGCGGCTTCACGGAAATGAACTCTGAGTGCCCGCGGCTCCCTGAACGAACCTGCCAACCGGGCGGCGCGGATGTCAGGCCTGGCGGATGGCCTCGGCCTCGATCTCGATCTTCACCTTCTTGCCGACAAGGACGCCGCCGGCCTCGAGTGCCTGGTTCCAGGTGATGCCGAACTCCTCGCGGTCGATCTCCGTGCTCGCCGAGAAGCCGATGACCTCCTGGCCCCACGGGCTGGTGGCGAGGCCCTCGAACTCGACGTCGAGCGTCACCTCGCGCGTGACGTCGCGGATGGTGAGCTCACCGACGAGCTGGAACTTGTCGCCGGAGGGCTGGGCCAGGCCGGTGCTGCGGAAGGTCAGCTCCGAGTACTTCTCCACCTCGAGGAAGTCGCCGCTACGCAGGTGGGTGTCGCGGTCCGCCACACCGGTGTCGATGCTGGCGGCGGGGATGTGCACGGTCACGCTGGACGCCAGCGGATCCTCCGCGACGGTGATCTCACCGCTTACCTGCGTGAAGGAACCACGTACCTTGCTCACCATGAGGTGGCGCGCGACGAAACCGACGCGGGTGTGGGTCGGGTCGAGAGCGAACGTGCCCGCGGTGGGGATCGTGAGACCGGCGAAGGTACGGGTGGTGGACGTGGACATCAGGAGCCTCCCGGGCACTGGTGATGACTTTACTTGATAAGTCAACTATATCGCCAACAACATTCCCCATGTCAAGTACCGGCTGGTAAGGTGATTATGTGACCGAGCATCCGTTCGACGATCTTCGAATCACGGCCATGGGCCTCTTCACCGAGGCGTTCACGGGCCTGACCGCCCGCGTGTCCGAGCAACTAGCCAGTCATGGCGTGTCGATCGTCGAATTCGAGGTGCTGATCCGGCTGGCCCGCTCGCCCCAGGGCCAACTGCGGATGACCGATCTTGCCGCTCAGACTCAGCTGACCACCAGCGGCATCACCCGCGTGGTCGATCGGCTGGAACGCACGGGCCTGGTGTGCCGCGAAGCATGCCCCACCGACCGGCGCAGTTCGTTCGCGGTGATCACCGACACCGGGCGGGCCCGGATGGAAGAGGTACTGCCCGGACACATCGAGTTGATCGAGCACTGGTTCACCGGCCGACTCACGCCGGACCAACTGGCGCAGATGCTCGACGCGCTGCGCGTCGTGCGGGACGCGGTGCGCCCCGAGGCGACCTCCGGGGCGGCCCGGACCGCCGGCGAGTGCGAGGCCGGGTAGCCGGAGGGCAAGTGCCGGGTAACCGGAGGGCAACAGTCGGGTAGCTGGAGGGCAAGACCGGCAGAAGTACCGGCAGGACTTGATCCAAGAGTCGGGCCAACACCTTCAAAAGCGGACTATTCCTCGAACCGCCTGAGTAATCTCGCTGCCGGGAGGCAGTAAAAAGGGTCGGCACGGACGAAGAGATGGGGCCTTGGGGGGCCTTCGTCCGTGCCATCCCGCCCTGTACGCCCGGAACAAAACGGAAGTTGTGGTCTCCGCCCTATCCGGAGAACACAACTTTTCCGCAAGATCCTTATGAGATCAAAAGTCCAGATCGTTGTGGGCGGCCAGGATCTCGACGGCCCGACCCGTACGCGTCGCCAGGTCCAGCATCGCCTCCCCGTGGTGACGCGCGTCGTCGTACCCGCCGATCGCCTGCCACAGCATGCTCAGGCAGCTGTGCGCCGCCAGTTCACCACTCACGTCACCCAACCGCGTGAAGGTCTCGAGCGCCTGACGGGCCACGGCCAGCTCCGCGAGCCCCTCGCCGTGCTCGATGGCCAGCGTCGCGGCGCCGAGCTGCGCCCACGCGCGTACCCCCGGGTCCGATTCGTTGTTGCGCGGGTCGGCGAGCAGACGGCGTAGCCACGCCCGGCCCTCCTGATGGCGTCCCCGCAGGCGCCACCAACGGGTCAGTGCCCCGGCCAGCGCCAGGGCCGTCGGGGGCTCGGCATCCGCCGCGTGGTGCAGCGCCGCCCGCAGGTCGCTGAGCAGATGGTCAAGCAGCGAGACCGCCGCCGGCATCGCCGGGCCCGCCAAGTCGCCGGCCGTCCTGCCGGCGAGCCGGGCGAAGAGCCGGGCATGGCGGGTACGCACCTCGCTGAGACGGCCGGCCTCGGCACAGCGCTCGAGGGCGAAGTCGTGCACGACGTCGAGCAGCCGGAACCGCAGGTGCCCGGTTGCCCGCACGTTCACCAGGCCCAACCCGACGAGCCGGTCGAGTACGGCCTCGACGTCGGCGGACACCCCACTGAGCAGCTCTTCGGCGAGCTCCACCGACCAGCGGCCGGCGAAGGCCGCCAGCCGCTCCAGCGCCAACTGCTCGCGTGCGTCGAGCAGGCGGTAGCTCGCCGACACCGCCTCGCGCAGGCACTGACCGTCTGACCGCTGGTCACCGAGGTCGAGCACCCGATGGCCGTACCGGTCGAGGATCTCGGCCAGTTCGAGCACCCGGCCCCGCGCGGCAGCCAGCTCGATGGCGAGTGGAAGACCACCGAGCCTGCGCACCAGCTCGCCGAGCACCGCCACCTCGGCCGGCTCGACCGGGTGGCGGCGCACCTGCCGTAGCCGCTCCAGGAACAACGACACCGCCGGGTACGCGGAAAGCTCCCCGAGGTCGGACGCCGACCCTTGCGGGGGTACCTCGAGTGGCGAAACCGGCCACGTGACGACACCGGGGAGGTCGACCGGTTGGCGACTGGTCACCAGTACCCGAAGTCGCGGGGCGTTCCCGCGCAGCCAAGCGAGCGCGGTGGCGCCGGCCGCGGGCGCGCGATCGAGACCGTCAACCATCAGAAGCGTGGGCTGCCCCGCACAGCGCGCGGAGAGATCAGCGGCGCGCGCGACCCCGAACACGGACGCGGCCGCCGCAAGAATGTCGTCGGTCTCCGACACGTCTGAGATGGAGATGCCGGCCACGCCACCCGGGAAGAAATCGGCCACGTGGTGCACGACGGCGAGAGCGAGACACGTCTTGCCCACCCCGGCGAGGCCGATCAGCAGCACCACATCGTAGGCAGCGAGCAGCCCGGCCACGTCCCGCAGGTTGTCGTCGCGCCCGACGAGCGG
>JAOPWA010000550.1 GCA_025965915.1 Dactylosporangium sp.
ATGGAGGGCCAGGCGCTCTTCAACAACAGCTGCATCTCCTGCCACGGCCGCGACGCCCAGGGTGTCACCGGCCGCGGTCCAAGCCTGATCGGCGTTGGCTCGGCCGCGGTGGAGTTCCAGGTGGGGACGGGCCGGATGCCGATGACGCGGCAGGAGGCGCAGGCCGAAGAGAAGCGGCCGGTCTTCAACGACGCGCAGACCAAGCAGCTGGGGCAGTACATCCAGGAGCTGGGCGGCGGCCCGCAGCTGCCGGCCGGTAACGACTTCCGTCAGGGCGGCGACCTCGCCCGCGGCGGCCAGCTGTTCCGCGTCAACTGCGCGGCCTGCCACGCGTTCAGCGCCAACGGCGGTGCCCTCTCGTCCGGCAAGTACGCACCCAGCCTGCAGCCGTCGACCGACCGGCAGATCTACGCGGCCATGCTCAGCGGCCCGCAGAACATGCCCGTGTTCGGCGACAACCAGCTGACCCCGCAGGAGAAGCGCGACATCATCGCCTACGTCCAGTACCAGAAGCAGGACAAGGACCCGGGCGGATTCGGCCTCGGCCGCCTCGGCCCGGTGCCCGAGGCTCTGGTGATCTTCTTGATCGGCATGGTCTCGATCACGTTCGTCACGCTGTGGATTGCAGGAAAGTCATGAGTACACAGGCTGACGTCGACTACGACGTGAAAGACCCGACGCTCACCCGATTTGACCTGGTCAAAGAGGGTGCCCGGCGGGACGGCGTGGAGATCGTGCACTACGCCCCCCGGTTCCCGGTGCCCGGCACCCGCGCCGAGCGGCGCGTGGAGCGGACGATCGCGCTGCTGCTCGTGCTCACCGGGCTGTTCGGCCTCGGCTTTGTCGTCGCCTACATCTGGTGGCCGTGGCGATACCAGTCCGGCGCCGGGCTCGACAAGCTCTACAACCCGGTTCTCGGCCTCACACTCGGCCTGTCGCTGGCATGCCTCGGCTTCGCCATCGTCGTCTGGGCCAAGAAGCTGCTGCCGGAGGAGGTGTCGATCCAGGAGCGCCACAACGAGGCGTCCCAGGAGGAGCGGGCACTGACCGGCGCGACGATCCTGAACATGGTCGACGAGACCGGCATCAAGCGCCGACCGCTACTCAAGGGCGCGCTGCTGGTCGGGGCGGCGCCGCTGGGCCTGGCCGCAGCCGCGCCGCTGGTCGGCGGCTTGATCAAGAGCCCCGACCACATCCTCTTCGAGACGGCGTGGAAGCCGGCGAACGGCCGGCTGATCCGGCTGACCCGGGATGACGGCAGCGAGATCCGTCCCGAGGACGTCAGCGTCGGTGGCCAGGCGACGGTGTTCCCCGGCGTCCCCGGCGGGGCGACCAACGAGCACGCCGACTCGCCGGTCCTACTCATCCACCTGCGCGAGAAGGACGCCGAGGAGCTTCGGGCCAACCTCAAGCACGTCCAGCTCAACGCCGAGAACGGCGGGGCGATGTGGGACAACTATGTGGCGTACTCGAAGATCTGCACCCACGCCGGCTGCCCCGCTAGCCTCTACGAGCAGCAGACCAACCGACTGCTGTGCCCCTGCCACCAGTCACAGTTCCAAATCACGGACAACGCCCGGCCCGTCTTCGGCCCAGCGACCCGCCGGCTGCCGATGCTGCCGCTGGGCGTTGAGAACGGTGTCTTCGTGGCAAAGTCTGATTTCAGGGTCCCGATCGGGCCCGGGTTCTGGGAGCGCCCATGAAGCGACGCAAGATTGACATGGCGGCATTGCCCGCCAAGGCCGGCGGGGAGATCGACGATCGGCTGCAGGTAGCCGCTCCGATGCGGCGCCTCTTGAACAAGGTCTTCCCCGACCACTGGTCGTTCCTGCTGGGCGAGATCGCGCTCTACTCGTTCATCATCCTGCTACTGACCGGCACGTTTCTGACCCTGTGGTTCGACCCCTCGATGCAGGAAGTCAAGTACAACGGCAGCTACACCCCGCTCAAGGGCATCGAGATGTCCCGGGCGTTCGAGTCGAGCCTCCAGCTGTCGTTCGAGGTCCGCGGCGGCCTGATCATGCGGCAGATGCACCACTGGGCGGCGCTGCTGTTCATGGCCGCGATCGTGGTGCACATGCTCCGGGTGTTCTTCACCGGCGCGTTCCGCAAGCCGCGCGAGCTCATCTGGATCATCGGCGTCCTGCTGTTCTGGCTGGGCTTCGTCGAGGGCTTCGCCGGGTACTCACTGCCTGACGACGCGCTGTCCGGTACGGGCCTGCGCATCGCCCACGCGATCATGATGTCGATCCCGGTGGCCGGAACCTGGGTGGCGACCTCGCTGTTCAGCGGGGAGTTCCCGGGCCACGCGATCCTCGGTCGGCTCTACATCGCACACGTGCTGCTCGTGCCGGCCATCCTGCTCGGCCTGATCGCCGCCCACATGGGCCTGCTGGTCAAGCAGAAGCACACGCAGTGGCCGGGCCCCGGACGCACCAACGACAACGTGGTCGGCGTGCGCATGTTCCCCGGCTTCGCGGCCAAGGCCGGCGGCTTCTTCATGGTCGTGTTCGGCCTCATCGCGCTGCTCGGCGGCCTCTTCCAGATCAACCCGGTCTGGCTGTTCGGCCCGTACCAGGCGGCGGTCGTCTCGGCGGCGAGCCAGCCCGACTGGTATGTCATGTTCCTCGACGGCTCCACCCGTCTGATGCCGCCGTGGGAGGCCCGCTTCCCGCTGTGGCCGGGTCACCACTACACGCTGCCGCCGCTGTTCTGGCCGACGGTCGTGCTGCCGGGCGTGCTGACGATGCTGCCGCTGTTCTACCCGTTCCTCGAGGCACGCTTCAACAAGGACAACCGGGTCCACCACCTGCTGCAGCGTCCGCGTGACGTGCCTACCCGCACCGCCCTGGGCGGGATGGCTTTGGCGTTCTACATCGTCCTGACGATCTCGGGCGCCAACGACGTGATCGCCGACAAGTTCCACGTCAGCCTGAACGCGATGACCTGGGCGGGCCGCATCGGCCTGCTGATCGTCCCGCCGATCGCATACTGGCTGACCTACCGGGCCTGCCTGGGTCTCCAGCAGCACGACCTGGAGGTCCTGGCCCACGGTGTGGAGACCGGCATCATCAAGCGGCTGCCGGACGGGCGCTTCATGGAGGTACACCAGCCGCTCACCGTTCCGGACGAGCACGGCCACGCCGAACTGCCATACGCCGGCTGGGTCGTACCGAAGAAGATGAACCGCCTCGGCGCTCTCGTGCCGACGGTGAAGGGCTTCTTCTTCCCGATCGAGGAGCCGGCACGGCCGGCCAGCCCCGCCGAGGCACCGGTGTCACCGGCACCGTCTCGTGAGGGGATCACCAGCGGCAAGCACTGATCCGCTCGAAACAGAGGGGCGCCCGTCGGATATCCGGCGGGCGCCCCTCTGTTGTGGATCGACTCAACGGGCGTGCCCGCGGATTTCTGGATCGACTCAACAGGCATGGTGCGCGGACACAAGGGGCGGCGTAGCCGGGCTCACAGGCGACACGCCGGGTGAGGTCCACCGCCGGACGCGGCGGCCATGGCAAGGTCGCAGGCGACGTGAATGGGAGGTACCGGCGGTGCGATTCCTCGAGCTCTACTGCGACCACTGTGCCGTGGTGTCCGTGTTCGAGCAGCCGCCGTGCCAGGACAGCCACGACGCCGACTGCGACGAGTGGATCTGCACCCGCTGCGGCGACGCGATGCTGATCGCGTCCTTCCCGCCCGTGCGCCTGGAGCGCCACCGGATGACGACGGTGCGACGGGCCGCGTAGCCCCACGTGCGCTCGGCCGCCTAGCCCCACGTGCGCTCGGCCGCCTAGCCACCCTGACTCCTGGCCCCGCCTCTGAAAACGCCACAGCGCCCCGCTGAGGGGGCGCTGTGGCGACGTTCGAGGCTTGGCGTGGACTTGTTTTTTTTGGGGGGTCAGTGCTCCGCGCTGCGTCGCGACCCGGTGTAGTACTCGAACAGCAGGCCACCGGTCGCCGCGAGCACAGCAGTCATGCCCACCACGATCAGCCACGGCGCCCAGAACACCATCCCGAGGCCGGCCATTGAAGCCGCCAGGGCCAGGCCGAAGGGCCAGTAGCTACCGGGGCTGAAGAAGCCGACCTCGCCCGCGCCTTCGGCGATCTCCGCATCCGCCCGGTCCTCGGGTCGCAGGTCGATACGGCGGGAGATGAACCAGAAGTAGCCGCCACACATGCTGCACAGCAGGCCGGACAGGATCAGGGCGACGACACCGATCCACTCCATGCGGTGCTCGGGGCTGTCATACCAGGTCCAGTAGCCGTAGACCGCGGAGACCGCGAAGAGGAACCCCGCGATCACGGCGAAAAGCTTGTACTCGCTCTTCATGATGGATCCTTGTCCGCCGTCAGCTCGCTGAGCGCTTGGTCGGGTCGGTGTTGAACGGGTGCGTCTTCGTCGCGAACGGCGACTCGCCGATGCTCTTGAGCGCCTCCGGTGTGCTCATGCCCTGCTTGCGGGCCGCAAGGAACCGGTCGTAGTTCTCCGGCGTGACCGCCCGCATCTCGAAGTTCATGTAGGCGTGGTAGGCGCCGCACAGCTCGGCGCAGCGGCCGACGTAGGAGCCTTCCTTGTCGATCGTCATCTGGAACTTGTTCTCCACGTTGCCGGGGAACACGTCCCGCTTGAACAGCAGGTCGGGCACCCAGAAGGAGTGGATGACGTCCTTGGAGGTCTCGTAGAAGAGGATGCTCTTGTGCGTGGGCACGACCAGCACCGGGACGTAGTCACTGGCGCCGATGGTGGAGATCGCCTGCCCGTCCGGGCCCTGCGCGGTTGAGTCGATGTAGCGGAACTCCCAGTTCCACTTGAACGCGACGACCTCGACCTTGACATCGGGGTTCTTGCTGATCTTGTCCACGTAGGTCTGCGTGGTCGCCGTGTAGTAGAACAGCACGGCGATGATCAGGAACGGCAGCACCGTGTAGAGCAGCTCGATCGGCAGGTTGAAGCGCGTCTGCAGCGGCAACTCCTCACCGCGCTTGCGGTAGCGGATCACGCACCAGAAGATGAGCCCCCACACGAAGACGCCCACGACCAGCGCGGCCAGCACGGATGCGACCCACAGGTTGTACATCCGGTGGGACTTATCCGAGATGCCGTACTCCGGCCAGCCGAAGCCTCGGAACGCCGAGCCGATGGAGCCGACCGAGCAACCGGAGAGCGCCATGACCGCTCCGAGCGCCGTAACGCCGAGACCGACGATGCGCGCCCCGACCAGCCCTCGGCGGTTACGCGCCCGCGCGGAACTCGCGCCCGAACCCCTTGCGAACACCTGCTCTTGCCTCCTTAGCCCAAGGCCGCGATCCTCGCCCGCCGATCCCGCTCAGCGGTCTTGACGTTCGCCGCCCGAAAGGCGTCACCGACGGTCGCAGATTACTCGACCATGCCCGACCCGCCTGGCAGGGGGTCACCGTGTCCCTACCCTGGATAGGTGTCCACATACTTCGACGCGGCCGCCGCCGCGCCGTTACACCCCGTGGCCCGGCAGGCTCTGCTCGCGGCGCTCGACGACGGTTGGCTCGATCCCGGCAAGCTCTACTCGCAGGCGCGTCGGGCCCGCCAGCTCCTCGATGCGGCGCGCGGTGCGATGGCGGACTCCCTCGGGGTACGCGAGGACGAGCTGCACTTCTGCCCCAGCGGCACCGATGCGGCGGGCCTCGCGGTGCGCGGCGGGCTGGCCGGCCGGCACCGCGCCGGTGTGACATTCGTCCACTCTGCCGTGGAGCACTCGTCGGTACTTCAGGCCGCGCCCGGTGTGGCCGTACCGGTGGACCGGCTCGGCCGGGTGGACCTCGACGTGTTCGCGCGGGAGGTCCGGGCGCCGGGTGTGGCGTTGGCCGCGCTGATGAGCGCCAACCACGAGGTCGGCACGATCCAGCCCGTCGCCGACGCGGCGAAGCTCTGCGAGGATGCGGGCGTCCCGCTGTACGTCGACGCCGCCCAGTCCACCGGCCGGGTGAGCCTGCCGAGCGGCTGGTCGTTGCTGTCTGCGAGCGCACACAAGTGGGGCGGTCCGCCGGGCGTCGGCGTACTGGTCGTACGCAAGGGGACCCGCTGGCTCGACCCCCGGCCCACCATCGCCCCGCCGAACCTGCCGGCCGTGGTGGCGGCGGCGGCGTCGCTGCGGGCAGTCCTCGCCACTGCGGAGGCCGACGCCGCCCGACTGTCGGCGCTGGTCGACCGGGTCCGCATAACCGTGTCCGCCACCGTGCCGGACGTCGAGGTCGTCGGCGACCCGGTCGACCGGCTACCGCATCTGGTGACGTTCTCCTGCCTGTACGTCGACGGCGAGGCCCTCCTGCACGCTCTCGACCGGGAGGGCTTCGCGGTGTCGTCGGGCTCGTCGTGCACCTCGTCGACGCTGCGCCCCAGTCACGTACTGGAGGCGATGGGTGTGCTCTCGCACGGCAACGTCCGGGTCTCGCTGCACCACGAGACCACGTCCGCCGAGGTGGACCGGTTCCTCGCGGTGCTGCCGGGCGTCGTGGCCGGCCTGCGCGCCGAGGCCGGGGTGAGCGGGCTGTGAGCGCCGCGGAGGTCCTCGACTGTCGAGGGCAGCGCTGCCCGTTGCCGGTGATCGCGCTGGCCCGGCGCCTGCCGGAACTGCCCGTCGGCGCGGTGCTGCGGGTACTGGCCGACGACCCGGCCGCCGGGGTCGACATCCCGGCGTGGTGCCGCATGCGGGGTCAGGAGTACGTCGGCCCCGCGGCGGACGGCTACGACGTTCGCCGCACTATCTAGTCGGGAGCGCCGCCTTCAGCCGTTGCAGCAGGAGGTACATCTCACAGCCGAGGCAGAAGCCGAACGCCGCGTTCAGGAACGCCGCCGCGAGCGCGAACGCCGTCGCGATCAGTCCGATCGCTGACGCGTCCGCCAGGTAACCGGCCGCGCCGATGGTCATGAAGACGAAGCCGACGCCCTGGGCGAAGCGCACCGGTTCGGACGGCTCCCGCACGGGCGGCGGCGGACCCAGGTGGCGGGCCACGAACTTCCGGTAGACCCACGAGTAGGGCGCGTAGCGGATGCTGGCGGCGCCCGTGGCGAACACCACGGCCTGAGCGAGTGCGAGCCACCCACTGCCCGTGATCAGAACCACAACGAGGACTACCGACGTGATGATCGCGGCGAAACGTGGGCCACGTGGGTCGAGCATTACCGGTTACTCCCAACTGTCATCGCTTCGCTGACTGCTGCCAGCAGGTGCGCCCTGGTAGGTGGCTGGCCGGCGGCTCGCCGCACCACCCGGCCCGTCGCGTCCACGACGAGAAGCGTGGGCGTCCGCATGATTCCCAGCGCCCGGACCTCGTCCAGGTGGGACTCCGCGTCCACCTCGATGTGGCGTACGCCGTCGACCTGGGCCGCGACGGAGACGCAGATCGCGCGGGTGGCCCGGCACGGTGCGCAGAACGCCGACGAGAACTGCACCAGCGTCACAGGGGTGCCGTCCTGGACGCCGAGCCGGGTCAGCACCTCGTGGTCATCGGTGCGCGGCGTCTCCCGCAGCTTGCCGTCCCGAGCGCGCCGGACCAGGCCAAAGGAGGTCGCGGCCAGCAGGACGGCGACGACGACGAGGAGCCCGGTCAGTTCGGAGGACACGACGCGAGAGTACCGCTTTCCCTATCGATACAGTAGGGAAAGATGCGGGCGGACCTCTTCGGCCGCCTCGTCGCCGTAGGAGTCGCCGAGCCGCTTGACGAAATCGTCACCGCGCACCGTGTACTCCTGGGTGCCGACGGTCTCGAGCACCAGCGTCGCGAGCAGCGACCCGATCTCGGCGGACCGCTGCAATGACAGCCCCCACGACAGTCCGGCGAAGAAGCCGGCCCGGAAACCGTCGCCCACGCCGGTCGGGTCGTACGCCTGGATCTCCTTCGCCACCGGTACGTGCACGGGCTCCATGTCGCGCCCGGTCACGCGTACGCCTTGTTTGCCCAGCGTAGTCACGCGGACACCGACCCGGTCGAGAACGTCGGCGTCGGACAGGCCGGTCTTGGTCTCGAGCAGTTCCTTCTCGTAGTCGTTGGTGAGCAGGTAGGCGGCGCCGTCGACGAGGCTGCGCGCCTCCTCGCCCGACATCCGGGCGAGCTGCTGGGACGGGTCGGCCGCGAACGCGTACCCCCGGCTGCGGCACTCGTCGGTGTGGCGGACCATCGCCTCGGGGTCGTCAGCGCCGATCAGGACCAGATCGACGCCGCCCAGGCGGTCGGCGATCGGCGCCAGCTCGATGTTGCGCGCCTCGGCCATGGCGCCCGCGTAGAACGACGCGATCTGGCACATGTCCTCGTCGGTCGTACAGACGAAGCGGGCGGTGTGGGCGAGCTCACTGACGTGCACGGAGCCGCAGTCGACCCCGTGGCGCTCCAGCCATGAGCGGTAGTCGCCGAAGTCGGCGCCGACGGCGCCGACCAGGGTCGGCCGTAGCCCCATCTGGCCCATGCCGAAGGCGATGTTGGCGGCCACCCCGCCGCGGCGTACGACGAGGTCGTCGACCAGGAACGACAGCGACACATTGTGAAGCTGGTCGGGCAGCAACTGCTCACCGAACCGACCGGGGAAATGCATCAGGTGGTCGGTCGCGATCGAGCCCGTCACGGCTATCTTCATGGAAACCTCGAGGTGTCTAGGCAACGGGCGGACCGCCGGTGAGCCTACCCGGCTGCGGACGCAGAACGGCCGCGCCAAGAGGGCGCGGCCGTTCTGTTCCAGTCGCTGCGACCTAGTGGAACGAGTCGCCGCAGGCGCAGGAGCCCTGCGCGTTGGGGTTCTCGATGGTGAAGCCCTGGGCGTCGATGCGGTCGGCGAAGTCGATGGTCGCACCGGTCAGGTAGGGCACGCTCATGCGGTCGACGACGACCGCGAAGCCGTCGTACTCGCTGACGGCGTCACCGTCGAGCGAGCGCTCGTCGAAGAACAGCGGGTAACGGAGGCCGGAGCAGCCACCGGGCTGCACCGCGACGCGCAGCCGCAGGTCGTCGCGGCCCTCCTGCTCGATCAGAGCCTTTACCTTCTGCGCGGCAAGATCGCTGAGGACGATGCCGGCCGGGTTGTCGGTCTGAACTGATTCGGTCTGCGAAGCGGTCACGATCAGTGCTCCCTGCGCTGGTTTGTAAGGTCCACCCGGGCGCAACAGCAGCCACCCCGGAGAGCATTCCCCATTGTGGCACAGGTCCCGACCTGCGCTCCCTGCTCGGCTTGCCGCTCACGCGTACTGTGCCGCGGGTCACCGGCTCCACTGCCGGGCCGCCCGGGCCGCGAGCGCGCGAAGCCCCTCGGCCGGCCGGCTCATCGCCTGCTCCACCGACCCGAAGTGCTCCTCCAGAGAGTATGCGGCTGCCACGCCGATCCGCGCCGCCTCCCGGCGTCCGGCGCTGATGCGACCGGCGAGGACGACGCAGGGCAGCGCCCGGTCGCGAGCCGCCTCGGCGACCCCGGCGATCACCTTTCCGCGCAGCGACTGGTGGTCGAACGAGCCCTCCCCGGTGATCACCACATCGGCGGCATCCAGCGCGTCGTCGAGGCGGGACAGGCGCCGGACGAGCGCGATGCCCGATTCGCAGCGTCCACCCAGCGCGAGGATGGCCGCGCCGAGCCCGCCCGCCGCACCGGCCCCGGGGACTCCCGCGAGGCCGGCCGGGCAGCCAGCCAGGTCACGCTCCAGCACCTCGGCGAATCTGGTCAGCGCGGCGTCGAGTTCGAGGACATCGGAGCGGCTGGCGCCCTTCTGCGGCCCGTACACCGAACTGGCGCCGTGCAGGCCGGTCAGCGGGCTGTCCACGTCGGTGGCGGCGACCAGGCGGACACCTCGCAGGCGGGGACTGCCGCCGAGTCGGGCGCAGGCCGCGAGCGCCGCGCCGCCGTACGGCAGCGCGTACCCGGCGGCGTCCAGTGGGGCGGCGTCGAGCGCGGCGAGCATGCCGGCTCCGGCGTCGTTGGTGGCCGAGCCACCCAGCCCGATGACGACCTCCCTGGCACCGCTCTCCACGGCCGCGGTGATGAGCGGGCCGAGGCCGTACGAGGTGGTGATCCGGGGGTCGCGCTCGGACTGGGCGAGCAGGTGCAGGCCGCAGGCCTGGGCGCTT
The DNA here is from genome assembly GCA_025965915.1 of Dactylosporangium sp. Lineage (GTDB taxonomy): Bacteria > Actinomycetota > Actinomycetes > Mycobacteriales > Micromonosporaceae > Planosporangium. The sequence goes on from JAOPWA010000550.1 coordinate 10,081, forward strand.
TCGACGTACGCGGTCGTACCGTCGACGAGCACTTCTCCGGTCACCGGGCGGCCGACGGGGTCGCAGGTGCCCACCTGGATACGACGCACCCCCGGCACGGCGTCCAGGCTGAGTGAGTCCAAGAAGCCGGGCCCACCGTCGGACAGTGGCCGTACGGTCACCTCGTCGTCGGGGGCGACCTCTCGCCAGCCTTCGGCCATCGCCGCGGCGGCCTCGTTCGCCGACAGCGTGCCGGCGAACTTGTCCGGACAGACCAGTACGCGCATGGGCAGCGAGTCTGCCAGGTCACACGACCGGGGCCAGTCGCCACCGGCGCGGGATGCGAGCATTGACCTGTGAACTGGGATGAACCGTCGTCGACCGCGACCGCCCTTCTCCTGCTCGGCCGGGGCACCGATCCGGCAAGTGAGCGGGGGGTGGACTGTCCGGGCGACCTTCCGGCGCCGAGCGACCCCGACCTGGTCGCCCGCGCCACGGCGGCCAAGGCGGCGCTCGGCGACCGGGTGTTCGTGCTCGGCCACCACTACCAGCGTGACGAGGTGATCGAGTTCGCCGACGTGACGGGCGACTCGTTCAAGCTCGCGAAGGAGGCGGCCGCCCGACCGCAGGCGGAGTACATCGTCTTCTGCGGCGTGCACTTCATGGCCGAGAGCGCGGACATCCTTACCTCCGACGCCCAACGGGTGGTGCTGCCCGATCTGGCGGCCGGCTGCTCGATGGCCGACATGGCAGCGCTGCCACAGGTCGAGGAGGCCTGGGACACGCTGGTCGAGCTGGACATAGCCGACCGGACGGTGCCGGTCACCTACATGAACTCCTCGGCCGACATCAAGGGCTTCGTCGGTCGCAACAAGGGCGTGGTCTGCACCTCGTCCAACGCCGAGCGGGCGCTGCGGTGGGCATTCGAACGTGGCGAGAAGGTGCTCTTCCTGCCCGACCAGCACCTGGGTCGCAACACGGCCGTGCTGCAGATGGGCCTGACTCTCGACGACTGCGTGCTCTACAACCCGCACAAGGCAGGCGGCGGGCTGACCGCGCAGCAGTTGCGCGACGCGAAGATGATCCTGTGGCGGGGGCACTGCTCGGTGCACGGACGGTTCACCCTCGACTGCGTGAACGAGGTGCGCGAGCGTATCCCCGGCGTCAATGTGCTGGTTCACCCCGAGTGCCGCCACGAGGTGGTGACGGCCGCCGACTACGTCGGGTCGACGGAGTACATCATCAGGATGATCGAGGCGGCGCCCGCCGGCTCGGCCTGGGCGGTCGGCACGGAACTGAACCTGGTGCGCCGCCTGGCCAACGCCCACCCGGACAAGCAGATCACCTTCCTGGACCGGACGGTCTGCTACTGCTCGACCATGAACCGCATCGATCTGCCGCACCTGGTGTGGGCTCTGGAGGAGCTGGTCGCCGGCCGTGTGGTGAATCAGATCACAGTGGACTCCGGCACGGCGCACCACGCCCGGACAGCGCTCGACCAGATGCTCGCACTGCCTTAGTGCGTCGATAAATCCCGATTTCATACCCCGCAACGGCTCCACTCATGGAGTCGACAGGATGCGGGGCTATGCTGCCCGAGCGAGACCGGACCGTGATCTTTCGGGCCCCTCCCCACCCGCTCGCTGCAGCACCGGAGGTATGCGTTGAACGACGTCCTCGTCGTGCACGGTGGCACACCGTTACATGGAAAAACCCGGGTTCGCGGCGCCAAGAACCTCGTATCGAAGGCGATGGTCGCCGCACTGTTGGGTGACTCGCCGAGCCGGCTGTTCAACGTACCGGCGATCAGCGACGTCGAGATCGTGCGCGGCCTGATGGAACTGCACGGCGTACGGGTCACCGACGGCGAGACCGACGGCGAACTCATCCTCGACCCGACCAGGGCGGGCGAGGCCGATGCCGACGAGATCAACGTGCACGCCGGCTCCAGCCGGATCCCGATCCTGCTGTGCGGCCCACTGCTGCACCGGTTCGGCCGTGCGTTCATCCCCGATCTTGGCGGCTGCAACATCGGCGGCCGGCCCATCGACTTCCACCTGAAGGCGCTCCGCCAGTTTGGCGCGATCGTCGACAAGACCAGCTCCGGCCTGGACATCACCGCACCCAACGGTCTGCACGGCACCAAGCTGGAGCTGCCGTACCCCAGCGTCGGCGCCACCGAGCAGATCCTGCTGACCGCCGTGAAGGCCGAGGGCGTGACGGAGCTACGCAACGCCGCCGTCGAGCCGGAGATCGTCGACCTGATCTGCGTACTGCAGAAGATGGGCGCGATCATCAAGGTCCACACCGACCGGATCATCGAGATCGAGGGGGTCACGCGGCTCGGCGGGTACGTGCACCGCCCGATCCCCGACCGCATCGAGGCCGCGAGCTGGGCGGCGGCGGCCCTGGCCACGAAGGGCGACGTGTTCGTCGAGGGCGCACGCCAGGCCGACATGATGACGTTCCTCAACACGTTCCTGTCGGTCGGCGGCGACTTCGAGGTCGACGACGCACCGGTGGGTGGCGGCATCCGTTTCTGGCATCCGGGCGGCGAACTGCGCGCGGTGGCGCTCGAGACCGACGTGCACCCGGGCTTCATGACCGACTGGCAGCAGCCGATGGTGGTGGCGCTGACCCAGGCGCGAGGGCTGTCGATCGTGCACGAGACGGTGTACGAGCGGCGACTCGGCTACACCAAGGCGCTCAACACCATGGGCGCGACGATCCAGGTGTACCGGGAGTGCCTCGGCGGCACGCCCTGCCGCTTCGGGCGACGCAACTTCATGCACTCCGCGGTGATCGCCGGGCCGAGCAAGCTACACGCCGCTGAGCTGGTGATACCCGACCTACGGGCGGGCTTCAGCCACCTGATCGCCGCGTTGGCCGCCGAAGGTACGTCGCAGGTCTACGGGGTCAACCTGATCAACCGCGGGTACGAGGACTTCGAGAACAAGCTGGCCTCGCTCGGCGCACACATCGAACGCCCATGACCGTCGGACGACCTGGGAACGGGGTTGCGGCGTCGGATACCCTTCACCGCGTGCCGTCGCTCTTTCGCCGTAAGTCAGCCGACCTGGTTGAGGATGCCGTAACCGAGACCTCCGCCGCGGAGGCCTCCGCGCCCCGCCGCAAGGGGTACACGCCAAGCAAGCAGGAGCTCGGCAAGATCACGCCCAAGCGCCCGCCCGCCGGCACCGTGCGGGAGGCTCCACCGACCGACCGCAAGGAGGCCATGAGGCGGGCGCGGGAGAAGTCGCGCGCCGCCCGGGCCGAGCAGCGCGCCGGCATGATGTCCGGCGACGAGCGCTACCTCTCACCCCGAGACCAGGGCCCGGAGCGGGCCCTGGTCCGCGACATCGTGGATTCGCGGCGCACCGCCGGCACCTGGTTCTTCAGCTTCGCGTTCGTCCTGCTCCTCGTGTCGATGGTCAAGGCCCTGCCGGCACAGTTCGTCCTGACGGCCAACCTGGTCTGGCTGCTGTTGGGCTTCGGCGTCATCTTCGACAGCCTCCTGATCTCCCGCAAGATCAATCGACTGGTGCGGGAGCGCATCCCCAAGACGCAGCAGAAGATGGCCGGCCTGTACATGTACGCGGTCATGCGCTCGCTGAGCTACCGCCGATTCCGCATGCCCAAGCCCAGGGTGAAGGTCGGCGCGAAGATCTAACCGCCGTACAGGCGCGCCACCACGTCCGCCGGGCAGATCGACGGGCGTGGCGAGCGGCTCGTCCAAATCGACCACCACCCGCCGGCGCGACCCGTACCGCTCGTGCAGCCGCTCGAGCGTCCCGTCGTGTACGACCCGGCCGTGGTCGATCACCACAAGCCTCGAAACCGGCCGGCCTTCACCCGTACCGTGAAGTCTTTGCGCAAGCCCCGCACGTCGATGATGGTCATGATCCGGTGCTTCGACAGTGCCTGATGGCGAACCTCCACAGAATCGCGGCGGCGCCGGCCGCGGCGAGCGCTACCAGCGGTCCCAGCCAACCGACCACGGCCGGCAGCCGAGCGGATCGCGCCGGCCCAGCAGCGCCAGCGCCGGGTAGTAACCCACAAAGGCGAAGCCCATGCCGTACGAGAAGAAGCGGCGGAACAGTCCGCCATAGACAGTCATCGGGTACGAGGTGAAGTCGCGCCCGCCATAGGTCAGCGCGCTTGCGAACTCGCCCGAGTCGATCCACCAGAACGCGACGGTCGCGCTCGCCACGAAGATGGCGCCGAACAGCACCGCGCCGGCCAGGGGCGTCACCAGCAGCAGCGCACACCGTGTCGGCGTCCACTCCGCCGACCATCGCCGCCGGCGTCGGGAGCGGATGCCGTTCGACGAGCACGTCGGCGGGCACCTGGATCAGGGACGGC
>JAOPWA010000602.1 GCA_025965915.1 Dactylosporangium sp.
GGGTCCGGCGGCTGTCCGGGGTCCTGCATGAAGCTCAGGTGCAGGACATGGTCGGTGGGCGCCGGGTTGGCGGCCTGGGCCTTGCCGGATCCGCCGCACGCGGCGACCGTGACCATCGCCGCGACCGCGACCGCGCCGACGCTGAGCCTTCTCATACCGATACCGCCTGTCGATCGTCGGCCAGCTGGGGGGCGAGGGCACCGAACGCCTCGATGATCTCCTCGGTGGTCCGGCAGGCGCCGGCTTGCAGGTACTCCATCGCGTCCAGTGCGGCAAGGTGGCGGGTCTCGGTGGAGCCGGCCACGCAGTCGGTCACCACCCGGGCGTAGTAGTCGCGCTGGTGCGCGTCGGCGAACGTGTACTGCACGCAGACGTCGGTCAGGCCGCCGATCAGGATCAGGGTGGACACCCCCAGGCCACGTAGCAGCAGGTCGAACTCGGTACCGATGAAGCCGGAGTAGCGGCGCTTGACGATGTGGTACTCGCCCGGCCCGGGGACCAGCGTCGGCCACAACTCGGTGGCCGGCTCGCCTTCGAGGCAGTGCACGCCCTCGGCACCGTCCAGCTCGCGGCCGAAGTCGACGCCGCTGCGCCGGTGCATCTCCTGGAAGAAGATGACCGGCAGGCCGGCCGCGCGCGCCGCGGCGAGCAGGCGTTCGGCCCGCGCGATGCGCTCCGGCGCGCCGGGCATGTGCGCGATGCCGACGATGTCGGCCGGCATGTCCGCGCTGCGCTGGATGTCGACGACGACGAGCGCCGGTTTCCCGACGAAGAGGGGTTGTCTGGGCATCTGGCTCCTCAAGAGTTCCGATAGGTACGCGCGCCGCCGGTACCGGCCGAGCGTGGATCGATGTAGTCGGGCTGAGTCAGGCCCAGGCGGCGCATCGCCGTACCGGTCAACGCCTCGGTGACGCAGCGGTGCGCGAACAGCGCGGTGATGTTGTTGCCGACGTCGAACGGGGGGCTGACCTCGACCACGTCCATGCCCACCATGCCCACCTCGGCGGCCAACCGGCGTACCGCCCGCAGCACCTCGCCGCTGGTCAGCCCGCCGGGTTCGGGCGAGCCGGTACCGGGTGCGTAGGCCGGGTCGGCGACGTCCACGTCGACCGAGATGTAGAGGTGGTCGGCGGTGTCCAGGGCCTCGTCCAGGGCCCGTTCGAGTACCGCGTCGAAGCCGTCCTTGCGGATCTCGGCCATGAAGTGGGTACGCAGCCCGTGCTCCTCCATCCAGGCCAGCACCGGCGCGTCCGGCCAGTACCCGCGCAGGCCCACCTGGACGAAGTTGCGCCCCGGTACGGCGCCGCTCTCGATGAGGTGCCGCATCGGGGCGCCGTGGCCGCCGAGCGTGCCCGGGGAGTCCGGTGCGGTGTCGGCGTGCGCGTCGAAGTGGACGATGCCGACCCTGCCGTACCCGTACGCGTCGGCCACCGCGGTGGCCACCGGCCAGGTGATGCCGTGGTCGCCCCCGAGGATGATCGGGGTGGCTCCGCCGGAGAGGATCTCCGCGACGAAGGCCCGGATGCCTTGGAACGTCAGGTCGCTGTTGCCCATGACGATGGGCGAGTCGCCGTAGTCGACGACCGTGAGTACCTCCAGCGGATCGACCCGCACGTCGAGGTGCGCGCGCGGCGCCGGCCAGCCGGTCAGATGATCGGCGGCCCGGATCGCCTTGGGTCCGAGCTGGGTACCGCTGCGGGTGGTCGCGGTACCGTCCCACGGCACCCCTGCGATGGCGATGTCCACGCCGCCGGCCCGCAGGTCCGCGGGCGTCAGGCAGACCGGCAGCTTAAGGAAGGTCTGTAGGCCGGCGTAGGACAGTTCGCCGGGGCGATTGACGATCATGGGGCCTGGTTCGCGGGCAGGGGGTTCGATTTCAGACATTGATCCTCGGATCCGCTATGCCTTGCACGGTGTCGACGACGGCGTTGACCACCACGTAGCCCACGCCCAGGACGAGCGTCACTGCGGTGATGGCGGGGAAGTCCGCCACGCTGATGCTCTGCGCGGTGTACTGGCCGATACCCGGCCACGCGAAGACCTGCTCGATGACCAGGACGCCGGCGAACATCAGGCCGATCTGCAGGCCGGTCATCGACAGCGCCGGGCCGATCGAGTTGCGCAGCAGGTGCGAACGCAGCACCCGGCGCTCGGTCAGGCCCTTGGCCCGGGCCGTGCGCACGTAGTCGCTGCCCTGGTTGCCGATCAGGCTGGAGCGCAGCACCCGGCCGATCGACACGGCCGGCCCGACCGCGATCGCCAGGGCCGGCAGCAGGACGTGGCGCAGCGCGTCCACGGTCACGTCCGGCCGGCCGGCCAGCAGCCCGTCCATGGTGAGGAACCCGGTAGGGCCGGCCGGCGCGTCCCCGAGGTCGGTACGTCCGGTCGCCGGCAACCAGTCCAGGTGCTGGTAGAACAGCAGGATCGCGGCGATACCCAGCAGGAATGCCGGAGTCGATGCGCCGACGATCAGGATCAGCCGGAACAGGCCGGCGCCGGGCCAGCGCAGGGTGGTCGCGAACGCCAGCGCCACCGCCAAGACCAGCGCCAGGATCAGCGCACAGGTGGCCAGTTCGGCGGTCGCCGGCAGTCGGGCGCCGAGGTCCTCGCCTACTGGGCGGCGGGTGTGGTACGAGGTGCCGAAGTCGCCGTGCAGCAGGCCGGTCAGGTAGTGCCAGAACTGCGCGGCCAGCGGCTGGTCCAGACCCAGCGCGTGCCGCTGCGCGTCCACCGCGGCCTGAGAGGCCTGCGCGCCGAGCATGGCGTGCACCGGGTCGAGCGGGGAAGCCTTCTGCAATCCGAAGACCACCGCGACCAGTACGAGGGTGATCAGGGCCGCCGCCCCGAGCCGCTTCGCGATGAATACGGGCATCACGCGCTCCTTTACCGGTCGCCGAGGAGGTTGCGTACGCCGTCCCCGGCCACGTTTCCGATCAGGGCCATGAGCATCACCGCGATGCCGGGCAGCACCGGGATCCACCACTGCTGGAGCAGGAAGGACAGGTTGCGGGCGGTGTCCGCGCCCAGCTCGGCGGCCGGCGCCGGCTGGCCGAGGCCGAGGAAGGACAGCCCGGCGAGGGTGAGCACCAGGTTGCCGACGTCCAGGCTCGCGGTGACCACGGTGGCCGGGATCGCGCCGGGCAGCAGGTGGCGCAGCGCCACCCGCAGCCAGCCCGCGCCGCCCAGCCTGGCTGCCTCGACGTGGGGCCGGGCGGCGAGAGTACGCACCTCGCCACGCACGATCCGGGCGTAGAACGGCCACCACACGATCGCCACCGCGATCAGGGTGTGCGCGAAGCCGGGACCGAGTGTGGCCACCACGGCGATGGCCAGCAGCGGGGCGGGCAGCGCCAGGAAGATGTCGGTGATACGCATCAGCACGTTGTCGACGAACCCGCCCACCGCGCCGGCTACCAGGCCGACCAGCCCGCCGAACAGCACGCCGCTGGCGATGACCACGAGGGCGGCGAACCAGCTCGACCGCCAGCCGTAGAGCACGCGGGTCAGCACGTCCCGGCCGATGCTGTCGGTACCGAGCAGGAAGCCCTGTTCGCCGGGGCTCAACTGGGGCTGGCCGACCGGGGTCAGCGGGTCGTGCGGCGCGAGCAGCGGGGCCAGCAGAGCGACCAGGGTCGCCACGACGAACAGCGAGGCCGCTGCCAGGTTCAGACCGCGGGTGGTGCTTTGCGGGAGGATGCGGGTACGGGCCACGCCAAATCGTTGGTACGCCTGGGCCACCGCCATGGTCAGTTCACCTCCGGGTGGATGCAGGCCGCCAGCGAGTGGCCGGCGTGCCCGGCCAGTCGCGGTACCAGGTCGGGGTCCGCGCAGATCGGCATGGCGATCGGGCACCGCGGATGGAATGCGCACCCGGGCGGCGGTGCCAGTGGACTGGCCGGTTCGCCGGGCAGGGTCACCGGCTCGACGCCGAAATCCGGTACCGCACCCATCAGCGCCCGGGTGTACGGGTGGCGGGGAGCCCGGACCACCTCGTCGGCGGTACCGACCTCGACGATGCGCCCGAGGTACATCACCGCGATCCGGTCCGCGACGATCCGGGCCACCGCAAGGTCATGGGTCACGAAGACCACCGCCATCCCGAGATCCTTGCGGAGCCGGGCGATCAGGTTGATGACCGAGGCGGCCAGCGACACGTCCAGCGCGCTGGTCGGCTCGTCGCACAGCAGGACCTGCGGCGGGATGACCGTGGCCCGGGCCAGCGCCACTCGCTGCCGCTGGCCGCCGGACAACTGCCCGGCCCGGGCGCCGGCGACCTCGGCGGGCAACCCGACCTGGGCAAGCGCGGCGGTCACCCGCTCGGTGCGCGCCGACCGGGAGTAGCCCTGGCCGCGCAGCCGCTCCCCGATCAGCTCCCCGACGGTCAACCAGGGGGTCAGCGAGGCGCCGGCGTCCTGGAACACCATCTGCGCCGCGTCCCTGGCCAGGCCGGTGCCGCCCTGCTCGGGCCGCTCCAGCCCCGCGATGGCCCGCAGCAGGGTGGACTTGCCCGATCCGCTCTCCCCCACGATCGCGACCGACTCGCCCTGGCCGACGGTCAGGTCCACGCCGCGCAGCGCCGCCAGCCGGCGCGCCCGGCCCAGCCCGCGCCTGATGGTGAAGGTCTTGCTGACGTCGCGTACCGCCACGGCCGGTGCCTGTGGCTGTGCCTGCGCGCCCGGCTCGTCGACCGGCTCGTCGACCGGCTCGTCGGCTAACCGTGCCCGTACCTCCTCGACCGGTACCAGACAGGCGCTGCGGTGACCGGGGACGATCTCCACCAGCTCGGGTGGCCGTACCACACACGCCTCGGTCACCGCATCACAGCGCGGGGCGAAGGCGCACCCGGGCGGCGGGGCGACCGGGCTGGGTACCTCGCCACGCAAGCTGGGCAGCGGGCGGGTGCGGTCGGACTGCAGGGACAGTCGCAGGCGCATCAGCCCGAGGCTGTACGGGTGCGCCGCGTCCTGCAGCACCGCGGCGGTCGGGCCGAGCTCGGCCAGCCGACCGGCGTACATGACCGCGATGCGGTCGGAGACCTGGGCGGCCACTGCAAGGTCGTGGGTGATGAGCAGGAAACTGCACCCGGTCTCGTCGCGCAGCCCGCGCAGCAGGGTCAGGATCTGCGCCTGGATCGTCACGTCCAGCGCGGTGGTTGGCTCGTCGGCGATGACCAGCGAGGGACGGCCGGCGACCGCCATCGCGATCATCACCCGCTGACGCAGTCCGCCCGACAGCTCATGCGGAAAGCTGCGCATCCGCCGGCCCGCATCCGGGATGCCGACCGCGCGCAGCAGGCGGGCCGCCTCCTCGTCCGACCCGGCCGCCTCGGCGACCTGCTGCCCGATCCGCATGGTCGGGTTCAGCGACGTCATCGGGTCCTGGAACACCGCGCCGAGGTGGTCGCGGCGGACCCGCCGGCGTACCGGTGCCGGCGCCCGCAGCATGTCCTCGCCATGCACGGTGACCCGGCCAGCGGTCGCGGCGTCGGTCGGCAGCAGCCCGAGCAGCGACATGCCCAGCACGCTCTTGCCTGACCCGGACTCGCCGACCAGGCCGAGGATCTCGCCGGGCGCCACGGACAGGCTCACCCCGCGTACCGCGCGAATCAGTCGGCCGCGCCGAGGGAAGTTGATCTCAAGGTGACTGATGCTGGCGACGGCCGGGTCCGGTACGTCGATCACGTCGATGTCGGCGGGGGCGGGCGCCGAGGGGGGATCGGCGGACGGCGCGGGGAGGGTATGGGACATAACCGCCTCCTTCGAAAATCGGCGGGTCGGCGAGGCTGCCCGAGGTACGGCGAGGTGCCCGCGGGGGCGCGACGGCAGGGCGGGTGCGAGCGGGGATTACCGGCCGGCGTGACAGACGGCGGTGACAATCGATGACTCGTCGGCGGCTCCGAGTAGACGGGACTTGGCCAGGCGCAGCCAGGTCTCGGCTGACCTCCCGGGCTTTTTTCCCGCCGTGGAACGGCCGCCGCAGCAGCCGTCTCGCCTCTCGGACCAGGCCCGTCGCGACCCTTGGCGGTGGCGACGGCGGAACCCTAGGCGCGCCTCACGAGGTGTGAGTCGTAGAGAATTCAATGGCTCCCAGATCACCGTCCGTGGTCCCGATTGTTTCGGGCCGGTGAAATGACGCCGGACCTCGGCTTGCCCGTTTTGAGACGCGGATGGGGTCTGGGGTGCCAATACCCTGTCGCAGGTTCTGAGTTGGGCTTCTACGCGGCTCGTTCGTACTCGATGTTCAGCCCGCCGAGGACGGGACGGTGTTTGATCCGCTCGTGCGCGAGGTCAACGGCGGGTCGCACCGCGCGCCTCAGTCGGAGGCGAGTTCGTCGGTGGCTTCCCGTCCGGCGTTGGCGGTGCGGCGCAGGAAGTCGGCGAGCAGTTCGAGTTCGTTGTCCGCGTATCCGGCGCAGATCTCGTCCATCGAGGTGTTCATCCCCGAGTAGAGGCGGATTAGCTCGGCGTTGCGGTGGCGCAGGGCACGGATGATGACGGCGCGGCGGTCGGCCGGGTCGCGCTCCCGAGCTACCCAGCCGCCGCGTTCCAGTCGGTCGATGATGCCGGTCATGGTGGCGGCGTGCAGCCCGGCATGGCGGGCCAGGGCGCTCGGGCTGAGCGGACCGTGCCGGTTGATGAGGTCCAGGCAGTCGATGTCGACGTCTCTGAGTTCGAGGTGCGCGCCGACCTGGTGGTTGAGCAGGGACAGCTGGATGCTCAGCTCACGCAACGATTCCTTGATCGCGGTGGTCAACCGCCGCTGCTGCCGCTTGGTCCCGGCATCGGAACCCCCAGGTGTTACGGAAGTCATATGGCATGCCCCTCATATGTTATGATTTTCATATTGTATGACTTACAGAGACGCGGTGTCCGGAAGCGAGTATGCCGCACGGGCGGAAGGCTTGACATGATCCTGGTTATCGGCCCGGCATGCTCGACGAGCAGCCATCGCGCTACCGGGGAGACAGGAACGAGGCCGAGGACGCGGCTGTCGTGAGCGGCCCGGAATGGACCAGGCTGCGGGCCAGTTCCTTCGCCGGCAACACCCTTCAGTCGGGGGGTGGGTGCCCAGATCGGCGCCGGCGACGTGGCCCACTACGTCCACGCGGCGTTCGAGGAGTCGCTGATCCACGAACGGGATCTGGCCGAGGTCATCGACAGGTCGCTGCGGTTCCAGGAGATCCCACCGGACGTGGCGAAGCAGGGCATGATCGCCCGCGGCTTCCCCGAGCCCATCGTCGCGGCCTTGATAGCCAGATACGCCAAGCACGTCCGGCACGCTCAGCAACTGACCGGAAGGCAGGAACCAACACATGAAGCTGACAATCTTCGCGGCGACCGGTGGCATCGGTCGGCAACTCCTCCAACAGGCGGTCGCCGCGGGCTACGACGTCACCGCGGTCGTACGCAATCCGAAGAAGCTGTCCGGGGAGGCCGCGCGCGTCGTCACGGCCGACCTGGCAGCCCCTGACCCCGCGGTACTTGAGTCCGCGGTCGAGGGAGCCGACGCGGTGCTCTCCGGACTCGGCGCTCGGTCGTCGGCCGAGGCCGGCGTCGCCTGGCGGGGCACCCAGGCCATCGTCCAGGCGATGCGGGCAACGGGCGTGCGGCGCATCGTCGTGGTCAGCGCCGCACCGATCGGCACGGTGCCCTCGCCCGGCCGCCCGACCCCGCCGCGACACGACCCGGGTGACGGCTTCTTCATGCGACACCTGGGCGCTCGATTCGCGAAGACCGCGTTCCGGAAGCACTACGCGGATCTCGCGAGGATGGAGGAGATCGTGTGCGACAGCGAACTGGACTGGACGATCAGCCGACCGCCGAAACTGACCGACAAGCCGCTGACCGGCGTCTACCGCACCGCGTACGGGCAGAACATCCGGGGCGGCTTTTCCATCTCCCGCGCCGACGTCGCCCATCACATGCTTCGCGCCCTCGATCAACCCCAGACCATCAAGCAGATCGTGGGCGTCGCCGCCTAGCCAACTCATGAGTCAAGGAGCGCCGGAGGTTCTCCATGTCCACTGCTTATCTGGTGGCCGCCCTCGTGGCCATCGCCGCCAACGGGTTCTCAGGCACCGCTGCCCTCGTCCACTTCAAGCCGATCCTGCCCGGCATGGTCAAGGCAGGCGTGCCGGAGTCGTGGCTGACCTTTCCGATAGGCACCCTCAAGACAGCGGGCGCGGTGGGTCTTCTGCTCGGCCTCGCCGGGGTGCCGCTGATCGGGACGGCCTCCGCGATCGGCCTCATCCTGTTCTTCGTCTGCGCCGTCTACACCCACATCCGGGCGAACGACTACTCGTCACAGTTCTACCTGGCCAACTGTTTCCTCCTGATCGCCGTGGCCACGCTCGGATTGGGACTCGCCTCGTCCGCACCATGATCGCCACCTGCATCGCGGACACCAGGTTCGTCCTGTATCAGCTGCAAGCGTTGGCGGCAGGTGGGCAGGTACGGCCACTCGGCGGGCGGCACGGGGTGTTGGGGCCGGTGTCAGCCAGGATCGGTTCGAACGGGTTCAGCTGGAATCATCAGGAGGGCATGCCGTCCACGCCGATCGGGGTTTTCAGCTTGCCGATGACTTTCGGGTACGCCGACCCGGGCACCAAGCTGCCCTGGCGGACCTCGACCGACAATTCGGGGTGGGTCGACGATCCGGCCTCGCCCAACTACGACACCTGGCAGACCAAGACCGGCAACGACCCGTGGAAGTCGGCCGAGCAACTGCACGTCCCCGTCTACCAGTTGGCGCTCTGGATCAACGTCAACCCCGGCCACACCCCCGGTGCGGGCAGCGCGTTTTTCGTGCACTTGCCCGTCAGCGGAGCTACCGCCGGGTGCGTGGCCATCGACGACCCCAGCCTGCGGTGGCTGCTGGGTTGGCTGGACCCGGCCGCGCAGCCACGGATGGTGATGGGCCCCGACAGCGTCCTCAACCAGTAGCACCGTGCCGCACCGAAGTGGCCGTCATAGGCGGCTATCCAATGTGAGCGCATAATGAACATCGCCGACGGCCCGAAGCGTGGTGCTGCGGGGCCCTCGCGGTGACTGACGCGGGTCGGACAGGGCTCAGCGGGCGTTGTACTGGTCGTCGGTGACGAGGTCGCCCCACTCGGACTCCGGCCCCTGGCCCTCGCCCGGGCCTTCCCACATGGCGAGGTGGCACATGAAGTGGTCGGGGGCGGCGCCGTGCCAGTGCCACTCGCCCGGGGGCGTGTAGACGGTGTCGCCTGGTCGCATGACGACGACCTCGCCGCTGCGGGACTGGACCAGTCCGATGCCCTCGGTGACGTGCAGGGTCTGCCCGACGGCGTGGCAGTGCCAGGCGGTGCGGGCGCCTGGGGCGAACCGCACCATGTTGACCCGCATCCGCGAGGGCTCCTCGCCCTTCGCGATGACGTCGAACCAGACGTCCCCGGTGAACATCTCCGCCGGGCCCTTCGTACTCGGCTGCTTGGTCAGGATCTCCAACTTTCTCTCCTCCTTGTGCGGTGTTGCCGGCAGTTGCGGCCGCGTCAGCCGTTGAAGACCTGCTTCGCGACCGTGATCGCTGACATCGCCCTGGGCCAGCCGGCGTAGAAGGCCAGGTGGATGATGACCTCCTTGAGCTCCGTCTCGGTCAGGCCGTTGTCCCGGGCTCTAGCGAGGTGACCGGTCAGCTGGTCGGTGTTTCCACCGGCGACCAGGGCAGCGACGGTGATCAGGCTGCGGTCGCGCTTCGACAGTTCGCTGCGTTCCCAGACGTCTCCGAACAGGACATCGTCGGTGAGCGACACCAGCTTTGGCGCGAAGTCCCCGATCATCTTCTGGGCAGGAGTCTGCGGCTGCGATTCAGGCATCTGGTTTCTCTCCTTTTTCTCATCACTGGGTTTCGGGGTGGTCTCCTGCGCCGCTCGCCCGCATGTGCGTGCAGTGCGGCGGGGCCAGGCTCCCGGCGACGAGCCAGCCGCGAGTCAGCCGAGCGTCGAGGTGTCGATCACGAACCGGTACCGGACGTCGGCGGCCAGTACCCGCGCGTAGGCCTCGTTGATCTGGTCGGCAGGGATGACTTCGACCTCGGCGCCGAGGTGGTGCTCGGAGCAGAAGTCGAGCATCTTCTGGGTTTCGCGGATGCCGCCGATGGCCGAACCGGCGATCGACCGGCGGCCGTGGATGAGAGAGAAGACGTTGAGCGACAACGGCTGGACCGGAGCGCCGACGTTGACCAGAGCGCCGTCCACGGCCAGCAGGGACAGGTAGGCGTCGAGGTCGATCGTGGCGCTGACCGTGTTGATGATGAGGTCGAATACTCCGGCGAGCGCCACCTTCTTACCGGGGCCGACGCCCCAGTGCCGCAGCGGCGAGTACGTCGTGATGCCGACGCACAGCAGCGGCGCGGCGACGTCGAGGGCGAGGCCCTCCGGGATCTTCCACTCGCTACGGGCGAGGTGGATGTCGGAGTGGCAGATGCCGGTGTACTTGATCTCGATGAGGACGTCGTCTGGGCCGAGGTCCCGGCGGTCGATGGTGATCGGGCCGAGCGGTACGAGGCGATGGAGCTGACAGCGGACCCAGGCCTGACGATCCACGTCTACACCGCCGAACCCGACTCCGCCTCAGCGGATGCGCTGAACCTCCTAGCCAGCTGGGCGGCCACGCTCGACCGGGCTGCCGCCACGCCCGACCAGGCGAGCGAGCGTCACCGAACTTGAGCGCGCCGTCTACCCGATCGACTCGCTACGTGTCGGTGGTGGCGCAGCGCCCAGGTCAAGCGCGGCTAAAACCCTACAGCTTTCCTTCCAGGTCAGGAACGCGAACAGCGTCCGACCTCTTACTCAGGCGCCGCGAGCGGATTGTCCCCCCGCCAGCACCGGAGTCGCCACACCTATCTCGCGGGCGACGCGCGCGCCGAGCTCGGGGTCGACGTTGGCCCAGTAGTCGTTGATCGCGCGCTCCTGGATGAAGCGCTCCACCCCCTGGGTCAGGTTCCAGGCGATGTTGCCGACCAGACGGTCCCGCTCGGGCGGCGTCAACACCTGGCGGTAGAGCGTGCCGGGCTGGATGAAGTCGTTGTCGTCCCGGTGCGCCTCGTAGGCCGTGCGCATGATCTCGGCACCCTCCACAAACCAGCTCGGATCGCGGTAGCGCTGCGGATCGGCCTTGGGCCCGCCGTAGCTGTTCGGCGCGTAGACCGGCTGGTTCCCATTGTGGCGGTAGCGCATCGGGGCGTCCTTGTTGTAGTTGTGCACCTCGTCGAGCGGCCGGTTGACCGGCAGCTGTGCATAGTTCGGGCCGGTGCGATAGCGTTGCGAGTCGGCGTAGGCGAACATCCGCCCCAGCACCATCCGGTCCGGGCTGGGCCCGATGCCCGGGACAAAGTTCGCCACGTCGAACCCGGCCTGCACGACCTGGGCGAAGAAGTTCTCGGGGTTGCGGTCGAGCACCATCCGGCCGATCGGGATCGTCGGGTAGTCCTTGTGCGGCCAGACCTTTGTGATGTCGAAGGGGTTGAAGCGGTAAGTGGCCGCGTCCT
>JAOPWA010000603.1 GCA_025965915.1 Dactylosporangium sp.
GCGCGCCGACCCACAGGTCCCGACCATCCGCAGTGGACACGATGGTGGGGCGATGGTCGCCGCGGGTCGCCACCAGTACGCGCCCCGCTCCGGTCGGGTCGCGCCGCTGTTCGCAGCCGGCGCCCGAGGCGGTGCCCAGGTCGTACCCGTCCTTGCGCCACGCGACGCGGCCGCTCGCCGCGTCCCGGGCCTCCACGCTGTAGCGACAACTGTCACCGCGGCGCTCGGCGGTCGACGCGACGATCCGCCCACCCATGACGGCCACCCGGGTGGTGGCGCTGCTGACTTCCTCGCGCAACCGGGTGCCGCTCGTGGTGTCCACGATCCGGATCCGCCCGTCCACCAACAGCCCGAGCAGCGGCGGCAGATCCTCCGTCGATACATGAGCGCCGGCCAGTAGCCGCGCACCGGCCGGGAGACTGGCCGACCAGCGTGGAGCACCGTTGGCGAGAGACCTGGCCGACAGCGTGCAGTCCTTGCCGGCCGGGCAGGTCAGGGAGAGTAGCGCGTCACGGAAGGCCCAGACCGCCAGCCCGCCATCGTGCCACCGCACGGCGCCCGACACCGGGTCGACCGCGTCGTACCCACTGTCACGGTCCTTACCAAGGACGACGACGGCGCCGGAACCGTCCCCGGAGACGGCCACCCACCGCGCCTCCCGGCTCCAGAGCGCCCGACCGTCAGCCGCGTCGCGCACCTCCGCCCCGAGATGGGTACTGAATACGACAGCGTGATCCGCGACCGTCGCGGCCGTCGGCTGGTCGTCGAGGCGCTGCTCCCACGCGGCCTCTGGTTTGGACAGTGACCCGGCACGCGCCAGCCAGCCGGTCACGGTCGTGCCGGCCGCCGGCAACGGATTCTTGCCGGTGATTGAGAGGTATGCGAGCACCAGCGCGATCAGGCCGATGAACACGAGAACGGCCTGAACGCCGCCGACCAGTCGCGACCTAGGCACGTGACATCTCCGGCATCTCGAATCTCACGCACGTCGATTTCCAGCCACGTCGACACGGTAGCCATGCTCCATGATCGGCACAATGGCAGACTGGTACTCGTGACGAGCCGGCCGTACACGCTGCTCAGCTGCGCCGTCTCCATCGACGGCTGTCTCGACGACACGAGCGGGCAGCGGCTGTTGTTGTCGAACGAGGCCGACTTCGACCGGGTCGACGAGGTACGCGCCGGCTGCGACGCGATCCTCGTCGGCGCCAACACGGTCCGCCGCGACGATCCGCGCCTGGTCATCCGCGATGCGGCCCGCCGCGCCGCCCGGGTCGCCCGTGGGTTGCCGCCCGATCCGCTGAAGGTGACCGTCACCGCCAGCGGTCACCTCGACCCCGGCAGCCGCTTCTTCACCGTCGGGGAGTCCGAAAAGCTGGTCTACGGACGGGTGCCACCGGCCCACCTCGACGGTGTGGCCACGCTCGTCGCCGCCGATGACCTCCGAGCGGTCCTCGCCGACCTGGCCGCGCGCGGCGTCGAGCGGCTGATGGTGGAGGGCGGGGCCACGATTCTCGCCGCCCTACTCGCCGACGGCCTGGCCGACGAGCTGCATCTGGCGATCGCACCGCGCTTCGTCGGCGACCCCGCCGCGCCCCGGTTCACCGGCGCCGCGGGCCTGTCGCCACTCCTGGCCGAGGTACGCGACCTGGACGGGGTGGTCGTTCTCCGATACCTGCTGTCCCCAGCGGCCGTCGATCGACATTGGCTGCGGGTCGCGATCGGCGAGTCTCGGCGCTGCCCGCCGTCACAGACGGCGTTCTCGGTGGGCGCGGTCATCGTCGACGCCACCGGCCGCGAAATTTCGAGAGGGTACTCGCGGGAGAGCGACGAGTTCGTGCACGCCGAGGAGTCGGCGCTGGCCAAGGTCGACCCGGCCGACCCGCGGCTGGCTAGCGCCACCATCTACAGCTCGCTGGAGCCATGCAGCGTCCGTAGGTCCCGGCCGGCATCCTGCGCGGCGCTGATCCGGGCGGCCGGAATCCCGCGGGTGGTGTACGCGTGGCGGGAACCCGTGCTGTTCGTGGACGGGCACGGGGCGGAGGAGCTGGGTGAGACCGGGGTCGAGGTCGTCGAGATCGGTGACCTTGCCGACGAGGCGAGGTGGGTCAACGCCCACCTGCTGACGCCCCCGCCCGTTTCATGATCGCGGCTTCCCGGACCAGCGGAAGCGTCCGATACGGGATCTGTTCGGCCAGGGCGATGATCGTCGACGCCCGCACGATCCCCTCGTATCCGACGACCCGGTCGATCACCCGCTGCAGGTCGGCGTTGGAGCGCGCCACGATCCGGCAGAGCAGGTCCCCGGACCCGGTGATCGTGTGCGCCTCCAGGACCTCGGGGATCTCACCCAGGTAGGCGGCGACCGGGTCGTGCCCGTATCGCTGGCTGATCTCCAGCGTGACGAACGCGGTCACGTCGTACCCCAGCCCGGCCGTGTCGATCTCCGGGCCGAAGCCGCGGACGACCCTGCGCTCGATCAGCTTGTCCAGCCGGGCCTGCACGGTGCCCCGAGCCACCCGCAGTCTGCGCGAGCACTCCAGCACGCCGATACGCGGCTCGTCGGCGAGCAACGCGAGCAGGCGCGCATCAAGCGCGTCGATAGACAATCTGACCACCTCATAGCCGGTATGGCTCGACGATCTGCACAAGCTGACTATCGAGAATAGTTGCAGTTGCCCAGTACCGATCCCTGGGTGAGGCTGTGTGCAAAGGCACACTAAGGGAGCCAACGATGACCCAGGCGATCGACCGTCTCGAGATCACCGACGACAGCGGAGACGCTGACCAGCTCATCGGCGCTGTCGCCCACGACATCACGCACGACCCCTTCCCGCTCAAGGGGCTCGACCACCTCCGTTTCTACGTCGGCAACGCCAAGCAGTCGGCGCACTACTACTCGACCGCCTTCGGCATGACCTGCGTCGCGTACCGGGGCCCCGAGCAGGGCTACCGTGATCACGCCGAGTACGTGCTGGTCTCCGGGTCCGCCCGGTTCGTGTTCGTCGGCGGGGTACATGCCCAGGCGGAGGCCACCCAGCACTACGCCCGGCATGGCGACGGCATCGTCGACATCGCGCTCGAGGTGCCTGACGTCGACGCCGCGTACGCCTACGCCGTCAGCCAGGGCGCGACCGGCCTGGAGGAGCCGCACGACCTGACCGACGACAACGGCACGGTCCGGATCGCCGCGATCGCCACCTACGGCGAAACCCGCCACACACTGGTCGAACGGTCGAGGTACACCGGCGCGTTCCTGCCCGGCTTCATCTCCCGCCCGCCGATGGTCGAGCGCGACGCCGCCCAGCCCAAGCGCTTCTTCCAGGCCGTCGACCACGTCGTCGGCAACGTCGAACTGGGCCGCATGGACGAATGGGTCGAGTTCTACAAGCGCGTCATGGGCTTCACCAACATGGCGGAGTTCGTCGGCGACGACATCGCCACCGACTACTCGGCGCTGATGAGCAAGGTCGTCGCCAGCGGTACCCGCAAGGTGAAGTTCCCGCTCAACGAGCCGGCCGTGTCGAAGCGTAAGTCGCAGATCGACGAATACCTCGAGTTCTACGGCGGCCCCGGCGCACAGCACATCGCGGTAGCGACCAACGACATCCTGCGCAGTGTCGACCTGATGCGCGCGGCCGGCGTCGAGTTCCTGTCGGCGCCCGATTCGTACTATGACGACGGTGAACTGCGGGCCCGCATCGGCACCGTCCGGGCACCCATCGAGGAACTGAAGAAGCGGGGCATCCTGGTCGACCGGGACGAGGACGGGTACCTGCTGCAGATCTTCACCAAGCCGGTACAGGACCGTCCGACCGTGTTCTTCGAGCTGATCGAGCGACACGGGTCACTGGGATTCGGCAAGGGAAACTTCAAGGCGCTGTTCGAGGCGATCGAGCGGGAGCAGGAGCTTCGAGGCAACCTGTAACACTGTCTGGGTGACGCATCCTGCTGAACAGCAGCCGCCGGCGCCGGGCTACGCGCCGCCCCCTGGCGGGTACTACGCGCCGCCCCCTGTCGGGTACTCGGTGCCGCCCGCCGCGGTCCCCGGCTACGCCTACCCGCCCGGCTACGCCTACCCGCCCGGCGGCGTCCGCCGTCCCGGGCCGGTTGGGCCCGGCGGCGCGCCGCTGGCGGAGTTCTGGCAGCGGCTCGTGGCCTACATCATCGACGGGTTGATCGTGGGCGCCGCGCTGCTCATCCCGACGTTTCTGCTGTTCGGCCTGGTGTTCGTGCCGTACATCGCCTCGCTCGAGCCAGGCACCGCGCCGAACCCGGTGCATTTCGTGCTGCTCTACGTGCTGTTGTTCGCGATCATCGTGCCGCTGAACCTGATCGCCTCATACGTCTATTTCGTCCGCATGTGCCACCGCGGCGGTCAGACGATCGGCAAGCGCGTCATGAAGATCCGGGTCATACGGGCAGGCGATGGCGGCCCGATCGACCTGCGCAGCGCGAAGCGCCGCTGGCTCGTGCAGCACGTGTCCGCGATCGTGGCGCCCTACTTCAGTTGGGCAGACGGCCTGTGGCTGCTGTGGGACCAGCCGTACCGGCAGTGCCTGCACGACAAGTGCGCCGAGACCGTTGTGGTACAGGTGGCAGCGTGAGCGAGATCGAGCCGGGCTGGTACAAGGATCCCGCCGAACCGACGACCCAGCGGTACTGGGACGGGGAGGGCTGGATCGGCGCGCCGCTGCCGGCCGACGCCAGCCCACCCGCAGGTCC
>JAOPWA010000609.1 GCA_025965915.1 Dactylosporangium sp.
TCGGGCGGGCCGAACATCGCAAGCGACGGGTACCACCAGCGGTCGACCGCGTCCTGGGCCATGGCCCGCTGTCCCTCGGTGCCGTGGGCGAGGGTGTACAAGATCTCGAAGCCCTGCCGCTGGTGGAACGACTCCTCCTTGCACACCCGGATCATCGCCCGCGCGTAAGGGCCGTACGAGCAGCGGCACAGCGGCACCTGGTTGACGATCGCCGCACCGTCGACCAGCCATCCGATGACGCCGACGTCAGCCCAGGTCAAGGTGGGGTAGTTGAAGATCGAAGAGTACTTCTGCCGGCCGCTGAGCAGCAGCTCCACCAACTCCTCGCGGGAGACGCCGAGCGTCTCGGCGGCCGCGTACAGATAGAGCCCGTGACCGGCCTCGTCCTGCACCTTGGCGAGCAGGATCGCCTTGCGTTTCAGCGACGGCGCTCGGGAGATCCAGTTGCCCTCCGGCTGCATGCCGATGACCTCGGAATGGGCGTGCTGGGCGATCTGGCGGATCAGGCCCTGCCGGTACTGCTCCGGCATCCAGTCACGTGGCTCGATCTTCTGGTCCGCGGCGATGACCGCGTCGAAGTAACTCTGGAGCCGGTTGTCGCCGGCAACCCGACGTTCGGAGGCCGACCTCAGCTCCCGCTCGGCATCCTCGACCTGCTCGAGCAGGCTCCGGCCGGCGGCATTCCCCGGCGAATCCGGGTCGCCGGTCACGGCGAAATCGTTGCCGTACACCCCATCAGTGTTACAGCCAATATCAGCATTAGCAATGTGCTGTAACAAGCAACCTTCCGGTGGACCCACCTCGTCTAGCTCAATACCTCGGTCACCGACGGGCGAGCCATCAACCATGAGCAATAGGACATAACAGTGTTAACCATCACCCTCAACCGCTCCTGTAGCAGCGACTTCGGTTACTCTGCGGACGGGCAACACTGCCCACACAGATCAGGAGCGGGAGCAGCAATCCAGCTCACAGCCCCGGGGAGTTTTCCGTGCGCCTATGTGTGACCATGCCGGTCGTGGTGGTCACCGTTGCTGTCGCCGCAGTCGCCGTGATGTTCGCGGTGCCGAGCGTCGGCAACCGGGTGGCCGACGCGCTGCACCTGCGCGACACGCCGGCCGGGGCCGCGCCGATTCTGGCGGACGGACGGCTCCAGGGACACGGCAACCTGCGCATCGCCACCCAGCCGGCCCCGCCGACGCAGCCCTCGCTGACGGCGCACGAGGTCAGCGTGGACGCGAAGGGCTTCTACTCCTGGGCTCTGCTCGATCGGCAGTCCGGGAAGTTCGCGGGATCGCCCAACTACATCTCCGAAACCAACAGCACAGAGTCGATGATCAAGATCTGGCTCACCGCGGACTACCTGCGCCTGCTCGGCACCAAGCAGCCCACGGCCCAGCGGTTGACCGAGTTGAGCCGCATGATCCGCGACAGCGACGATAGTGCCGCCGAGGACATCTACCAGGTCAACGGCCGTAACGCGACGATCAAACGGATGATCAGCCTCTGTGGTCTCACCGACAGCTCAGCGGTCAACGGCTGGTGGAGCAAGACCGAGATGAGCGCCCGCGACGCCGTACGGCTCGGGCAGTGCGTGGCCAGCGGAAAGGCCGCCGGACCCAAGTGGACCAGCTGGGTGCTGAGCGAGATGCGGCAGGTACGCGGCACCGTCGCCCAGCAGCCCAACGGCGGCCGATGGGGGATCATCGATGCCCTCCCCCAGGAACTGGCCAACGACGTCGCGATCAAGAACGGCTGGACGCTGCTGTACGACGACAACAACTGGCACGTCAACTGCCTGGCGATCCAGTCCGACTGGGTGCTGTCGGTCCTGACCCGCTACCCCGCGAAGCTGGGTAAGCAGTACGGTGCCGACGTCTGCAAGCAGGTCACCCAGCAGTTGCTGACGACCAGCTCGTGAATCCGGGCCGTCAGATCTCGAAGAACCGCGGTCCGTCGACCGGCAACGTGGGCACCGCACCGAGCCCGGCCGCCCGCCGCGCGAACTCCCGCACGCCGTCCACCTGCCGGGCGCCGAGCGAGAAGTCGAGAGCGCGGAAGTAAGAGGCGAGGGTAGCGGCGTCGAACGGCTCCCACCGCGCCGCCGCCGTCGCGACCTCGTCCAGTTCCCGCAGGGACAGGTCACGCGACCGAAGAAAGGCCTCGTGCACGTCCTTGACCCGGCCAGGATGGGCCTCGGCGAAATCGCGCCGCACCGCCCAGACGGCGAAGACCATGGGCAGTCCGGTCCACTCGCGCCAGGCCTGGCCGAGGTCGGTGACGGTGAGGCCGCGACTCGGCGCCTCGTAGAGCGCGCGCAGCGCCACGTCGCCGATCAACACCGCCGCGTCGGCCTCCAGCAGCATCCCGGTGAGGTCGGGCGGGCACCGGAAGTAGGCCGGGGTCGCGTCATAGCGGCCGGCGAGGAGCATGCGGGCCAGCATCACGCCGGTACGCGACGTCGAACCGAGCGCGACCCGGCGACCGTCGAGCTGCTCCAGCGGCAGCGTGGACACCAGGTTGACCGAGAGCACCGGCCCGTCACTGCCGACCGCGAGATCCGGGAGTAGGAGCAACTGGTCGGCGTTGCGGAGGTACTCGACCAGCGAGATCGGTCCGATGTCGAGGTCACCGGCGACCAGGGCGGCATTGAGCCGGTCCGGGGTGTCCTTGTGCAGATCCACGTCGAGCAGGGCGCCCGAGCGCATGAGCCCCCAGTACAGCGGGAGGCAGTTGAGGAATTGAATGTGCCCGACTCTGGGCCGCTGCTCGACAGTCACGATTTCCCACCGTAGCCCCGCCCGGTCAGGCTACTGTCACCGCGGCCGGACCGGAGGGGTCGGCGGCCGCGCCGGCGGTGGGGGCGCAGACGGGATCCGCAGTGCTCGGCGCGTCCGCGGCGCGGACCCGTTCCCGGTGGGCCGCGCGCAACATCGGCAGCATGCACAGCGCGACGACGCCGAGCGCAGACGTGAAAGACATATTTCGAAGTTAAGGTTTCGAACCCTCGGACGCAAGGCGGTCGATGGGAAAAGCCCGATAGTTGACAACGACGGGCCGGGCGCCGTCCGGTGGGTTGAGCCGGCGCATGAACGAGTACGGCTTCAGCAGCTCCTCCAC
>JAOPWA010000632.1 GCA_025965915.1 Dactylosporangium sp.
GGGACGCGCCCTTCTCGTCGGCGAGCAGCATCGCGATGTCCTCGCTGGTGGCCGCGGCGGGGAACGGCGTGGCTGGCAGGCCGAGTTGGTGCACCCGGGCCATGCCCGGAGCCCGGCCGTCCGGGTAGGCGTGCACGACGATCTCGGCACCGCAGCGCAGCACGTCGTCGGAGACCGAGTCCATGTCCCCCACGATCATGTCGGGGGTGTAGCCCGCCTCGACCAGCGCGTCGGCTCCGCCGTCGACACCGATCAGGACCGGCTTGAATTCCCGGATGTACGGGCGCAGCACGTCCAGGTCGGCCTTGTAGTCGTAGCCGCGCACCACGATCAGGCAGTGCCGGCCGGCGATCTTCGTCTCCACCGCGGGGACGCCGACACCGTCGAGCAGTAGGTCGCGCTCCTGCTTGAGGTACTCCATGGTGTTCGCCGCGAACGCCTCGAGCTGCACCGACAGGCCCTCACGGGCGTCGGCCATGGCTTTCGTGACGGTCTCGGCGTCCTGGCGGCTCCCCTGCGCCACCGGCTTGCCGTCGCAGAAGACCGCGTCGCCCTCGACCCGGACGAGGTCGCCCTCGCGCAGCCGATCGAACAGCTCCTCGCCGAGGTCGTCCACGAGCGGGATGCCGGCCTGGACGAGCACCTCGGGGCCGAGGTTGGGGTAGCGGCCGGAGACTGACGGCTTGGCATTGAGCACCGCCGCGACACCGGCCGCGACGAGTGAATCGGCCGCGACCCGGTCAAGGTCGACATGGTCGATCACCGCGATCTCGCCTGGCCGCAGCCTACCGACGAGTCGTTTCGTACGCCGATCGAGTCGCACCGCGCCGGAGGTAACACCCGGCTCGGCGGGCCGGGTCCGACGCAACGTTGGGAGTCGCATCGTCACCCATCCTGGCATGCCGGTACCCGTAGCGTCGTCGCGACATGCGCGGGCGCGCACCGCAAATGCATAGATCGTCCGTTAAGCGCCGTTTGGGACACTCGGCGGTGGGCAGCGGTGCTTGTCGCGGTCGGCGTGGCTGCGCCGTCGCGGTCAGTGGCGCTTGTCGCGGTCGGCGCGGCTGCACCGTCGCGGTCAGTGGCGCTTCTCGCGGTCGGCGACCGCCAGTAGCTCCTCCGCGTGCGCGATGCCCAGGTCGGAGTCGGGCAGCCCGGCCAGCATCCGCGCCAGCTCCCTGGCCCGCTCGGTGTCCTCCACCAACCTGATCCCGCTCGTGGTCACCGCGCCTCCGGTGTCCTTGACGACGACGAGGTGACGGTCGGCGAACGCGGCGACCTGGGGCAGGTGCGTGACCACGAGCACCTGGTGCCCGCGCGCGAGCCGGGCCAGCCGCCGGCCGATCTCGACCGCGGCCCGCCCGCCGACCCCGGCGTCGACCTCGTCGAAGACCAGCGTCGGAGGCCCGCCGACCCCGGCGAAGACCACCTCGATGGCCAGCATCACCCGCGACAGCTCACCACCGGAGGCGCCCCGCTGCAGCGGCAGCGCGGGCGCGCCCGGATGCGCGTGCAGGCGCAGCTCGACCTCGTCGGCCCCGTCGACACCCACCCCGGTCTCCGTGCCCGACACCTCCAGCGTCGGCTCGCCCCGGCCGGCCGGCTTCGGCACGACGACGACCTCGATCCGCGCGTGCGGCATCGCCAGGCCCGCCAGCTCGGTCGTGACCTCACCCGAGAACCTGCCCGCGGCCTCCCGCCGCGCCGCCGACAGCACGGCGGCCAGCGCTCCCACCTCACCGGCCAGGCGCCTGCGCTCACGGTCGAGCTCGTCGAGCAGCTCATCGCTGGTGTCCAGCTCGGCGAGGCGGGCGCGGGCCCGGTCGGCCCAGGCGATCACCCCGTCCACGTCTTCGGCGTACTTGCGGGTCAGTCCCTTGAGCGCCGCCCGCCGCTCGTACAGCGCCTGCAGTCGATCGGGGTCGGCATCAAGCCCGTCGAGGTAGCTGGAAAGCTCCGCCGCCACGTCGGCCACCAGCGCTGCGGCCTCGGTCAATCGGCCGGCGAGATCACCGAGTTGCCGATCGACGCCCGACTGCGCCTCCAACGTGTTCCTGGCCACGCCGAGCATGCTCACCGCGTCCGGCGCGTCGTCGGCGGCGGCGTCCGGGCCGCCAGCAATCGCCTGATGCGCCACCTGCGCCGCGGTCCGCAGCCCCTCCGCGTGCTCCAGCCGCTGCGCCTCCTCGCGTAGCGCCTCGTCCTCGCCGGGCTGCGGATCGACCCGGGTGATCTCATCGAGGCCCAGGCGCAGCAGGTCGGCCTCCTGGTTGCGCTCGCGAACGTTGCGGCGCCGGTCGGCCAGGTCGTCCTCGGTGTGCCGCCACTGCGCATACAGCTCCTGGAAGCGCTCCAGCAGCTTCTCGTGCTCGGGACCGGCGAAGCGGTCGAGTGCCGCGCGCTGCTCCGCCGGGCGCAGCAGCCGCAGTTGATCGGACTGCCCGTGCACGGCCACGACCTGCTCGCCGACGTCGCCGAGCACGGAGACCGGCACCGACCGGCCACCGACATGTGCCCGCGACCGCCCCTCGCTGGTCACCGTGCGGCTCAGCAGCAGGCTGCCGTCGTCGTCAGGTTCGGCGCCGGCCTCGGACACCCGCGCCTGCACGGCCCTGCCCGAGACACCCGTCAGCCGCAGCCGCCCCTCGACCACCGCGCGGCCAAGGTCGGCGCGGACCCGACCGGCGTCGGCCCGCCCGCCAAAGAGCAGGCCGAGGCTCGTGACGACCATCGTCTTGCCAGCACCCGTCTCCCCGGTGATGACCGTGAGGCCGGGACCGAGGGGAAGGGTGGCATCTTCGATGACGCCGAGTCCGGTGATGCGGAGTTCCTCCAGCACAGGACAAGACAGTAGCCGTGAGGCCCGACAGTATCCAACGCCCCGCGCCGATCTCGCCTCGCCATACCTGACGATGGATCAGATCCCGCTGCCGCGCCAGCCCTCCACCGGAAGACCGAACTTGGCTACCAGCCGGTCGGTGAACGGCTGCGGCCGCAGGCGCACGACGCGTACCGGAAGCTGCCCACGGGTGACCGTGACGCTTGAGCCCGGCGCGAGGTCGAAGGAGCGACGCCCATCACAGGACAGAAAGGCAAACGTCGTGTACGGATCGATCGCGATCTGGATCGTCGACGTCGGAGCCGTCACCAGCGGCCGGCTGAACAGCGCGTGCGCGCTGACCGGCACCAGCAGCAGAGCCTCCAGTTCGGGCCAGACCACTGGACCGCCGGCCGACATCGCGTACGCGGTCGAGCCGGTCGGCGTCGCCACCACCACACCGTCACAGCCGTAGCGCGACAGCGGCCGACCGTCGACGTCGACGCGTACCTCCAGCATCTTCTCGCGGGCGCCCTTTTCGATGCTCACCTCGTTGAGCGCCCACGAACGGGCCACGATCTCGCCGTCGCACTGCGCGGTGACCTCGAGCGTGAGCCGCTCGTCCACCGTGTACTCGCCGGCCACCACTTCTCTGACGGCCAGGTCGAGATCGCTGATCTCGGCTTCGGCGAGGAAACCCACGTGACCGAGGTTGATCCCGAGCAGCGGGGCGCCGAACGGGCGGGCCAGTTCGGCCGCGCGCAGCACCGTCCCGTCACCGCCGAGGGCGAACACGATCTCGGCACCGTCGGCGGCGTATGGGCCGGTGACCGCCTCGATGCCCGGCAGGTCGAGCTGGGCGGCCTCATCGGCCAGCACCCGCACGTTGAAACCCGCCTCGAGCAGGTCACGAGTGACCGTACGGGCGGGCTCGAAGTTCTGCCGACGTCCGGTGTGCGTTACCAGCAGCGCCTCGCGGCTCATTCAACACCTCCGCACTCCGCTACGCGGCGCACCGCCTCCTGGTTCACCGGCGGGGCGTCGCGGCGCAGCCAGAGGAAAAACTCAATATTGCCCGAAGGCCCCGGCAGCGGGCTGCGCACGACCCCCGCCACGCCGAGCCCGAGCCCCGCGGCGGCGTTGGCCACGTCGAGAACGGCGTCGGCGCGCACCGCCGGGTCACGCACCACGCCGCCGGAACCGACCCGCTCGCGACCGACCTCGAACTGCGGCTTCACCATCGGGACCAGATCGCCGTCGGGCGCGGTACAGGCGGCGAGCGCGGGCAGCACCAGCCGCAGCGAGATGAACGACAGGTCGGCGACCGTCAGATCGACCGTGCCACCGATCGCCTCGGGCGTGAGACCCCGCACGTTGGTGCGGTCCAGTACGCGTACCCGCTCGTCGGTGCGCAACGCCCAGGCCAGTTGCCCGTACCCGACGTCTGCGGCGACGACCTCGGCGGCCCCGGCCCGCAGCAGCACGTCGGTGAAGCCGCCGGTGGACGCCCCGGCGTCGAGACAGCGCTGGCCGGCCACCGTCAATCCGGCGGGGGTGAAGGCCTCGAGCGCACCAGCGAGCTTGTGGCCGCCTCGGGAGACGTAGTCCTCGTGCGCGTCGCCTCCGGTGACGAGTACCGGGTCCGCCGGGTCCACCTGCGCGGCGGCCTTGCGGGCGGTTGTTCCGCGCACCTCGACCCGACCGGCCTCGATGAGGTCGGCGGCCTGCTCCCGCGACCGGGCCAGGCCTCGACGGACCAGTTCGGCGTCGAGTCTGATACGACGCGCCATGACGCTACGAGACTCCCTAACTCTGCTCGATCGAGCGCAGGGTCTCCTGCAGCGTGCGGTGGACGGACTCGTAGACGGGAATCTGCTGATCCGGCGGCAACTGCTCGGCCCGCTCGAGTTCGGCGAGGACCGCATCGACCTGCGGGTGCCCGGTCAGCCCGACGGTCTCGCCGGCATCCGCCATCGGCCCGACCTCGTCCGGCCTCGCGTCAAGGCCCGACTGCTGGGGGGACGCCGCCGGCGCGGATGGCTGCTGCGGCGACGCCGCCGGCGCGGATGGCTCCGGCACGGCGACGGAAGCCGGTCCGGGGGCGAATCGCGACGCCAGATCGGCCAGCCGCCGAGGGTCGAATGCCGAGGGTTTGGCCTGCTCGCTCACGCGCCGGCTCCCTGACCGCCGGAACCACCGGCGGCCTTACGGGCGGGGGCCTTCTTCGGCGGCGCCTTCTTGGCCGGGGCACGGTTCGCGGTCGGCCGCCGGCCGGGTGCCTTCCTCGCCGGGGCCACGTCGCCCTCGGCGCTCGACGTAGCGGCGGTGCCGGCAGCCTTCCTGCCGGCCTTCTTCGCAGTCGCCTTCTGAGCCGTCGCCTTCTGAGCCGTCGCCTTCTGGGGACCGGCCTGCTGAGCCGTCGCCTTCTGGGGACCGGCCTGCTGACCGGCAGCCTTGCGGCCGCCGGCCTTCTTGGCCGGCTCGGCTGCCGCGCCAGCCTTCTTGGCCGGCTCTGTTGCCGCGCGGCCAGCGGCTTTGGCCGAGGTCGCCTTGGCAGCGGTGGTCTTCTTTGCTGCCTTCTTCGCCGCCTTCCTGCGCCCTGCCGCCGGCTCGGCGGCGCCCGGCTCAGGGGCGCGACGCTCAGGGGCGCGACGCTCTGCGGCGCCGGTCTCGAGGACGTCCGCCTCAGGTGGCACGGCGACGACACGCTCAACAACGATGGCGGCCTCTTCGAAAGTGGCCGCCTCCTCGAGCGGGACCATCGTCGCCAGCGCTTCGGCGGCGTCGATCTCATCCGCCACCACTGGTCCGGTGACGAACGCCTCCACGTCGCCGCCGAACGGCTCTGCTGCCGGTACCGGGACGGCGACGGCCACCGGTGGCGGCGCCGATACGGCCAGATCGGCCTCAGCGTGCGCGACCGCTAGCTCCGCCTCCAATTGGCGAACCCGCGCGGTCAGCTCGGAAACCTCCTCCGCGGTCGCCAGGCCGACCCGGCTGAGCGCGCGGTCCAACTCGGCGCGTACCAGCTTCGTGATGGCCTCACGGTTGGCGGCGCTCGTCTTGAGCAACTCCTCGGCGAGTTCCTGGAGCTGATCGGCCGTCGCACCGCCCTTGCCGAGCGCCTGTTTGACGGCCTTGGTCGCCTTCTTCCGCGACGCATCGGTCAGACCGAGCGCCAACTCCAGGTAGGCCCGCCATGCTTCCTGCCGCATCGTGCGCTCCCCTCAACCACCGTCTGGGCAACCATGCTGGTGCAACGCTACCGGGGCGGATGCAACGCTACCGGGCGAGGTACGGATAGCTTGCGGTAGCGTGCCCAACGACTCGACGGACATGCGGGAGTTGGAGATGGCGAGCGTTGAAGAGTGCCGGGCGGCGCTGGAGCATCTGACCGACCGGATGGCAGCCAACGCGGAACGGACCCGGGAGAAGCTGGACTTCGACCGCACGCTGAGCTGCCGCATCCCGGACCTCGACGTCGCCTTCCACGCTCGGCTCACCGGCGGTCAGATCGTCGACGTCGAGGAGGGTGCGGATCCGAAGGCCAAGCTGAAGCTAACGGCCGGAAGCGATGACCTGGTGGCGCTCGTAAAGGGCAAGCTCAACGCGGCGTCCGCCTGGGCCAGCGGCAGGATCAAGATCGACGCCAGCCTGATGGACATGATGAAGCTGCGCAAGCTGCTCTAGTCCACGGCCACTAGAGGTCGCCGTCGGCGGTCACGAAGCGCGACACCACCCCGGCGCCGTCCCGCGCCACCTGTTGGACCACCACGAGTTTGTCGGCCGGGTCACGGCCCGCCGTCGCCGCCGCGCCATCGCCGCCCGCGAAACTCACGACCCCGGCGACCCCGCCGTAGCCCCGGAGGCCACGTAGCTGGTCGCTGATCTGGGTTCGCGTCGGCAACCTGCCGTTGTGCTTGTCGCGGTTGCCCTCGACAGCGGTCAGCAGCACGGTCACGGCGTCGTAGGCGAGCATGATGTGCCCGTTGGGCGGCGTCTGGTACGCGCCATAGGCGCTCTGCTCGGCCTGCACGGCAGCGTAGTCGGCGAAGAAACGTGGCGGTCGGGTATCGGCGTGCTTGGACTCGCGGATGGCGCGCCACCCCTCGGCGGTCGGGCCGAAGGTGGTGAAGAACAGAAACTGCCCGCCGTAGTGCTCCGGGTTGAGATCGTGGTATCCGCCCGTCTCCAACTGCGACAGGTCGTCACCGCCCATCACCACCGCCTTGCCGGGACAGCCCAGCTCGGGATCCTGGAGGTCGCGCAGAAGCGTCGTCGCCTCGTTGGCCCGTCCGGTGTAGACGATCAGCGGCGGCGCGTCACGCGAGGCGCACACCTTGCCGACGACGGGACGGAACACGTCGACCGCGCCGGAGTCGTCGCGGCGATACGACTCCTGCTGGACCTGCGGAAACGGCGCGCCGCCGGCCAGCAGGGAGGTGTAGTCACCGGCCAGGCCCGAGCTGTACAGGTCGTCGGCGTCGAAGACGACCCACACGTGCCGGCCGGGGAACCGCGCGCTCAGAAACCGCACGCCCACCTGCGCCTGACGCTTGTTGGGCGGGGCGGTACGGAAGAAGTTCGGCTTGCCGGTGAAGTCGTCGCCGCTCGGCGCCGAGCCCACGATGGGCAGCCCTGCCCACGTCCCGTCAGGGGTGCCGATGGTGGCAGCGGCGCTGACGGTCTCCCGCCGGGTCTGGCCCATTCCCGTCACACCGACTATCGAGCCATCGATGGTGGCCCGGTCCCGTATCAGCTCGGCGGTCCGCCCGGCGTACCTGGAGTTGCCGCCGAGGTTGGCGAACATCAGCCGCACCGGCGCCCGCTTGCCCAGAAAGCCGTCGTCGATGTGGTTCCACCGCCGCTGCGCCAGGTAGGCCCCGCGCAGCTCGTTGACCCCCGCCGACAGGTCACGCTTGTTGGGCTCGACGACGGAGCTGAGCATGGTGGCGACCACCACGGTGGCATATGGCACATTCCGCCGCCGCGCCTGGCGCGCCGCCGAGGCGTTCTCGGCGGCGATGAGCCGGGTGAGCACGCCGACCTCCGCGTCAGCGGGCGTGGTCGCGCCGTCGATGAACGGTCCGGCGGCGTCGGTGACGCCGATGCACTGGCCGTCGTCCATCCGCAGTAACACCGTCTGGTCGCTGCCCAGAGCGGGGAGCCGCAGCCGGTCGGCGACCGCGTACCCGGGCCGCGCGCAGTGCGCCTGCCAGTACGTCAGATACCCGACGGCGTAGCCGCTCGCGGCTATCGCGACGCACAGCGCCGCGACCGTCGCGACCGTCCGCCG
>JAOPWA010000637.1 GCA_025965915.1 Dactylosporangium sp.
TCCTGCGGCACGCTGACCTTGCCGCACTCGTACGTGACGTTGGGCGGGATCTTGCCCAGCGTCGCCTTCGCGACCTCCGGGCAGGACCGCCAGTTGACGGTGGCGGCGGATGAGGACGAACTGCCAGCGCCTGACGTCCGGGAACCCCAGTGAGTGGTCGGGCTGTCACAGCCCGCCACGGTGAGCACCACGGCGAGGAGAACCGCCAGTGCAGAGCGTCGGACCACCGCGAACCCCCCTAGTTTTTGGACGAGTGTCGGTTGGGACCAGTGTCGGGTGTTCGAGCCTACTTCGTCCGGTCACACCCGACCGGCGAGCACCTCCGTCACATCCATCCGCACCGGCCGTTCCAGCTGCTCGTACGTGCATGATCGTGGCTGTCGGTCCGGCCGCCACCGCTTGAACTGCGCCGTGTGGCGGAAGCGGTCACCCTCCATCGCGTCGTAGCCCACCTCCACGACCAGCTCCGGGCGCAGCGGCTCCCACCCCAGGTCCTTCTTGCCCGACCAGCGGCTCGGCGCGCCGGGCATCCGCTGCCCGCCTTCGGCGTGGGCTTCCGCGGAGGTCCACGCGGCCCACGGGTGCTCGGCGGCGGTGATCCGGTACGGCGCCAGCTCCTCGACCAGCTCGGCGCGCCGGGCCTTGGTGAACGAGGCGCTCACCCCGACGTGGTGCAGCACACCCTGGTCGTCGTAGAGACCCAGGAGCAGCGACCCCACGATCGGCCCGTCCTTGTGCCAGCGGAAGCCGGCCACGACCGCGTCCGCCGTCCGGGCGTGCTTGACCTTGTACATGAGCCGCTTGCCGGGTTCGTACGGCACGTCGGCCGGCTTCGCGACCAACCCGTCGAGCCCGGCGCCTTCGAGGACGTCGAACCACTCCCGGGCGGTGACGAGATCGTTGGTGACGGCCGTGACGTGGACCGGCGGCACTACGTCCGCCAGTAGCTCCTCCAGGCGCGCTCTGCGAGACGAGTACCCGATGTCCATCACCGACTCGTCGCCCACGGCGAGCAGATCGAACGCGATGAACGACGCCGGCGTGGTCTCGGCCAGCAGCTTGACCCGCGACGCGGCCGGGTGGATGCGCTGGGCGAGCAGTTCGAAGTCGAGCTTGGGGATCGAGTCGGGATCGTGGCGGATCACCACCAGTTCGCCGTCGACCACGCAGCGGGGCGGAAACTGGGCCCGGACCTGCTCGATGACCTCGGGAAAGTACCTGGTCATGGTCTTGCCGCCGCGGCTGGCCAGCTCGACCTCGTCGCCGTCGCGGAACACGATGCAGCGGAAACCGTCCCACTTCGGCTCGTACGTCATCCCCTCGCCGATCGGGATCTCTGGCACGCTGCGGGCCAGCATCGGTTCGATCGGCGGCAGTACCGGCAGCTTCATGACCGCGAGTCTTGCACCATCGGCTGGATCCATGGCGACGATCCTGCCTTGGGCAGGGCGAAGATCCAGCCGGACCCCGAGTTTTGGATCAGGGGCGTGTCGGGGTGGAACCGGATATCAGGACGAGCGCCAGGTCCGTACCGTGAGCGCGTGACCCTGATCACCACCGAGTTACTCACGAAGCGATACCCCAACGGCGTCACGGCCCTGTCCGACCTCACGGTGGACGTGGAGCCGGGCATCGTCGGGCTGGTCGGCGCCAACGGTGCCGGCAAGTCGACTTTGATCAAGATCTTGTTGGGCCTGTTGCCGCCCACGAGCGGCGGCGTGCGGGTTCTCGGCCTTGACCCGACGACCGACGGCGAGCAGATCCGCGCCCGGGTGGGCTACATGCCCGAGCACGACTGCCTGCCACCCGACCTGGTCGCCGCGGAGTTCGTCACGCACATGGCCCGCATCAGCGGCCTGCCTCGCACCACGGCCCGCGAACGCGCCTCGGAGGCGCTGCGCCACGTCGGCCTCTACGAGGAGCGCTACCGGCAGATCGGCGGCTACTCGACCGGTATGAAGCAGCGGGTGAAGCTGGCCCAGGCGCTCGTACACGATCCTGATCTGCTCCTGCTGGACGAGCCGACCAACGGCCTCGACCCGGCCGGCCGGGACGCGATGCTGGCGCTGGTCCACCGCATCGGCACTGAGTTCGGCATCTCCGTCGTCGTCTGCTCCCACCTGCTCGGCGAGGTCGAGCGGATCTGCGACTCGCTGGTCGCCATCGACGGCGGCCGGCTGCTGCGATCCGACCGGATCTCCGCGATGACGACCGCGACCGACGTGCTCGCCGTGGAGGTCAGCGAGGGTACGCAGGAGCTTCAGGCCCGCCTCGCCGCCCTCGGCCTGGCGACCACGCCGGACGGACACGCCTTGATCGTGCCGCTGGGTGGGGACGAAACGTACGACGTGGTCCTCGGTGCGATCGCCGACCTGGACCTGCCGCTGCACCGGCTCGATCAGCGTCGCCACCGGGTCGCCGAACTTTTCCGGGAGGAGCGGGCAAATGTCCACTGACAGGGCTATCGGCGACAGGGCCACCGGCGTCATCCACGACATCGGGTACCAGCGCTACGCCGGCCCCCGGCTGGGGCGCGGGTACGCGACCCGCTCGCTGTACCTGCACGGGCTGCGGACCGCCTTCGGGCTGGGGCGCAGCGCCAAGGCGAAGATCTTCCCGTGGGCGGTGGTGGGCATCGTCGCCATGGTCGCCACCGTCGTCACCGCGGTGCGGGCGCAGGCCGGCCGGCCGGTGATGACGTACGTCGAGTTCCCCGGCGCGATGGGCTTCCTGATCATCCTGTTCTGCGCGGCCGTCGCACCCGAGTTGGTCTCCCGTGACCTGCGCGGTGGCGTCCTCCCGCTGTACTTCTCCCGGCCGCTTCGCCGCACCGACTACGCGCTGGCCAAGCTCGCCGCATTGACGAGCGCGGTATGGCTCATGCTGGCCGGGCCGTTGCTGCTGATGTTCACCGGCGGCGCGTTCTCGGTGCACGGGCCGAAGGCGGTCTGGAACGAGTTCCTCGACTTCCTTCCCGGGCTGGCCCAGTCGGCGATCTACGCGATCGTGTACTCGGCGCTGTCGCTGTTGGTGGCATCCCTGGCCGGTCGGCGCGCCGTGGCGGCAGCGGTCATCGTCGCGGTCTTCGTGGTGACGACACCGATCGTGGGTGTGCTCTACGGGACCGGCGGATCGGCGGTGCGCCAGCTCGCCTTCCTGGCCAGTCCGTCCACCGTGATCCAGGGCGCCGGGGTCTGGCTGTTCGATCTGAAGGGCATCGACATCGGACCGTACGGACCGGTGTACGGGCTGGCGGTCGTCGCTCTGTTCGCCGCCTGCGTCCTGCTCCTGCTGACCCGTTACCGGAGGGTGGCCCGATGAGTACCGTGAGCACAGAAAGCGCGCCGAGCCAGGCCGCCCCGGCGGACCCGACCGCCATGGTCGAGCTGCGCGGCGTTTCCCGCTGGTACGGCAACGTGGTGGCGGTCAACGACGTGACGATGTCGCTGGCGCCGGGAGTTACCGGCCTGCTCGGCCCGAACGGGGCGGGCAAGACGACGGTGCTGCACATGATGGCCGGGTTCCTCGCGCCGTCGCGCGGCGAGGTGCTCGTCGCCGGCGCGCCCACCTGGCGGAACCCCCCGGTCTACCGGCACCTGGGGCTGGTCAGCGAGCGGGAGGCGGTGCACAGCTTCCTCACCGGGTGGGAGTTCGTGCTGGCGAGCGCCAAGCTGCACCGGCTACCGCAGCCCGACGAGGCGGCGCGACGGGCGATCGACCTGGTCGAGATGGCCGACGCCCAGCACCGCCGCATCGCCACGTACTCCAAGGGCATGCGCCAGCGCACGAGGGTCGCCGCGGCCCTGGTACACGATCCGCAGGTGCTGCTGCTCGACGAGCCGTTCAACGGCATGGATCCGCGCCAGCGGATGCACATGATGGACCTGCTGCACGGCATGGGAGCAGCGGGCCGCACTGTGCTGTTCAGCTCGCACATCCTCGAAGAGGTGGAGCAGGTCTCCGGGACCGTGCAGGTCATCGTGGCGGGGCGCCTCGCGGCCTCGGGCGACTACCGCCGCATCCGGCGGCTGATGACCCACCGACCGCACGTGTTCACGGTGTCGTCGAGCGACGACCGTGCGCTCGCCGTCGTGCTGATGGGTGAGGCGTCGGTGACCGGGGTGGAGCTGGACTCGACCGGGTTGACGGTGCGCGCCGGTGACTACGGGACGTTCACCCGGGCCCTGCCCAAGATCGCCCGCCGGTCCGGCATCCGCCTGCGGCGACTGGTTCCCACCGACGAGTCCCTGGAAAGCGTCTTCTCCTACCTGGTGGCGTCATGAGTCTGTTCAACAGCACGATCGCGCGGATCACGACCCGGGGTCTGTTCGGGCGGCGCCGCTTTCTGCTCCTGCTCCCACTGCCGATGCTCCTCGTCGGGCTCGCCCTACTCGCCGACGGACTCGGTGCCCCGACGCACGCCTGGGCGCAGCCCGTGCTCGTGGGGCTCGGGTTCGCGGCAGTACTGCCGGTGATCTCGCTCATCGTCGGCACCGGGGTACTCGGCTCCGAGATCGACGACGGGACGCTGGTGCACATCCTGGCCAAGCCCTTGCCCCGCCGCGAGATCATCGTGACCAAG
The DNA here is from genome assembly GCA_025965915.1 of Dactylosporangium sp. Classification (GTDB taxonomy): domain Bacteria; phylum Actinomycetota; class Actinomycetes; order Mycobacteriales; family Micromonosporaceae; genus Planosporangium. The sequence goes on from JAOPWA010000637.1 coordinate 4,583, forward strand.
CTGGCCGTCGCGGTCGCCGTGACCGCGGTGACCGTCGGAGTGCCGATGTTCATCGCCGGACTGATCGCCGGCTCGGCGCGGCTCGGGCTGGGCCTCGCCGTGGGCTGTGTCGTCGGCGCGTTTGCGTACTCGGCCCTCTTCCTCGCGCTCAGCCTGGTCACCCGGCGGCCGGTCCTGCTCGGCCTGCTCTACGTGCTCATCTGGGAAGGGGTTCTCGGTAACTTCCTGGCCGGGACCCGGATCCTGTCGATCCAGCAGTACGTCACGGCCGTGGCGGTCCGCGTCGGCGACACCGAACTTCTCACCGGGACGGTCTCGGTGCCCGTGTCGGTGGTGATGGCAGTGATCTTCACCCTCGGCGGCACGCTGCTGGCCATCGACCGGCTGCGTTCGTTCAGCGTCGCCGGTGAGACGAGCTGAGGTTTCCGCTTCTTCTGGATCTTGGAGGATTTGACAGCGAATAGGGTGTCAAATCCTCCAAGATCGCAGGCGACTACCGGGGCCGGGTCTCTTCGCCGATCCAATCGAGGTACGCCGGGTTCCCACCCATTATCGGAGTACTGATGATCTCCGGCACGTCGTACGGATGAAGGCCGCGAACGTGCTCGACCAGCGCGTCCGCCCGCTCCGCCGTGGTCTTGAACAGCACCAGCCACTCCTGCCCGCTGTCGACCTTCCCCTCCCACCAGTACACGCTGTTGATGGCGCCGACGACCTGACCGCACGCCGCCATCCGCGCCTCCACGGCCGACCGGGCCAACTCGGCCGCCGCCTCGGGGGAGTCGATCGTCGTGGACACCTGGCAGTACTCGGTCACCTCGGGTCCTCCCTTCAAGCCGTCGGTACCCAGAACCGGAGCTTGTCCCCGCGCCGGTCCTCGAAGACCCCGCCGGCCTTCTCGATGACCTTCCGAGAGGCGACGTTGTCGTGGTCGCAGGTGAGCAGCGCCGACTCGATGCCGAGACCACGGGCGACGGTGAGCCCTTCCCGCAGCATCGCGGTCGCGTGGCCGCGACGGCGCGCAGAAGGCCGTACGTCGTACCCGATGTGCCCGCCGACCTCGGTGAGCTGCGGGGTGAGCCGGTGCCGGAGGTTCAGGTGACCGAGCCATTCGGCGCCGTCGACGTACCAGAGTTCGGTGCACGGCACCCACCCCTCTGGTCGCGGCGTCTCGGGCAGCGCAAGGGCCCGGATCTCCGCCAGGTAGCGCTCGAAACCTTCCGGCCCGTCGGGTGGGATCAGGTCCATGCCGGCGAGCCTAGCGATCCCGCCGAGACACCCGCGCGGGTTTTAGCGGCCCCGCATCACCGCGTTTACCGGCCCCGCATCACCGCCCGCACCGGCTCGGCCGGGCGCAGGGTGATCATCGGTGTGAGGCGCATCTGGGCGTCGAGGGATTCGATGCGGTACCGCGCCAGCAGCGTGCGCAGCAGCACCGTCGCCTCCAGCATCGCGAACTGTTCGCCGATGCAACTGCGCGGCCCGCCGCCGAACGGGAAGTACGCGTACCGCGGCCGGGCCTGGTCGCCGAGGAACCGCTCGGGGTCGAACCGCTCGGGGTCCGGCCAGAAGTCGGGGTGCCGGTGGGTGACCCACGGCGAGACCAGCACAGGGGTACGGGCGGCTATGCGGTGGCCGGCGATCTCGGTGTCGACGGACGCGCGCCGCTCCGTGGTGTGGGCCGGCGGATACA
>JAOPWA010000647.1 GCA_025965915.1 Dactylosporangium sp.
TTCAACCTCGACGTCCAGGTGATCTGCGTGTGCAGGCCGCGTAGATGCTCACCGACATACGCCGCGTCTCCCACGGCGTGCACCATGCGGTCGGGATAGCGGGCGGCGACCGCCTCGACCATCTCCCTGGCGAATGCGATCTTCCCGGTGCGTCGGGGGCGCCATAGCCGGGCCAGTACCGGCAGGCACACCGGCCGGGTCAGGAACGGCAGTTGCACGACGATCCCCGCCACTACCCAGCAGTTGCCGAACCCGATCGGTTTGGGGCCCTTGGCGGCGCCGTCGTGATGCCACGCGACACCGAACACCTTGCGGCCGGAGCGTTTGAATAGGGTGTCGTCGACCACGACCGTGATCGGTGATTGCTGTGGCAGCAACCGGTCCACGATCAGGTCGAGCAGGGCCAGCCCGACCGCGTCGGCGCACCAGCGGGCCGAGGCGAAAAACCGATGCACCCTGCGGTGTACGGTGCCAATACTCGTCGCATGAGCTCTGACCTGCGGTTCGGGTGATCGGGTCAGGCGGCTCGTGAGTACTGGTTGACCATGCCGCCGAGGATTCGTCTTCGCCGTACCGGTGCGTCGATCGCGACGACCACATCTGGGTCGGGGTTGGGCGGGTGCTGATCGAGGCTCTGGTGTGGACGGTGGTCGTTGAAGTGGCGCTCGTAGGCGCCGAGCACGGCACGGGCGTGGCGCTCGTGATAGATCAGCATCCGGTCGGTGCACTCGACGCGGACGCTTCGAACGAACCGCTCTGTATAACAGTTCGCACGGGGCGTGCGGGGTGGAGTCTTGACGACCTCGACGTTGTTGGCGGCGAACACCGCGTCGAACGGTGCGGTGAACTTTGAGTCCCGGTCCCGGATCAGGAATCGAAATCTGGTGATTCGATCAGCGAGGTCGATGGCCAGGTTGCGGGCTTGTTGGATGGTCCGCTCGGCCGTCGGGTGAGCCGTGACGCCCAGGATGTGTACCCGTCGGGTGGCGATCTCCATCACGAACAGCACATACAGTCTGCGCAGGTTGATGGTGTCGAGGTGGAAGAAGTCGGTCGCGAGCAGTCCGGAGGCCTGCGCTCGCAGGAAGGTGCGCCAACTGGTGTCGGCGTCGCGTGGCGCCGGGCCGATTCTGGCGGCGGCGAGGATGCGGCGGATGGTGCCGGCGCCGACCGGGTGGCCGAGGCCGACCAGCTCCCCTTGGATGCGGCGGTGCCCCCACCCGGGATTCTCCCGGGCCAGACGCAGGACAAGGTCACGTACCTCGGCGCTGATCTGCGGACGTCCTGGTCGGTTCGGGTAGGTCCAATGCCGGCTGACCAGGCGGCGGTGCCAGGACAACAGCGTGGCCGGGGTGACAATCCGATGCTTCCACAGCTCGCGTGGAAGAGCGCGGACCAGGGCGGAGAGCACGGCCCGGTCCGGCCATGACAGACGCGGCCTGCCGACCTGGCGCCGCAGCACGGCGACTTCATGGCGTAGCACCAACAGTTCGGCGATCATCGCGGACTCGCCGCGCGTCACCCGCGGCAACCAGCCGAACATCCGAACCGCGGTCAGGTACAGCAGGCGAACAAGCATGCACCCGATCCTGCGCGACAGTCACAAAACACCAGCTCACACCATGCGCGAACAGTTCTGGCGCGGTACAGGGTCTTCTTCCTACACAGCCAGGTATGCGATGTCATACAGAGATTCACGCCGTGCGGAGGCGGCTTCGGTCGCCCTCTGGGCAGCCACCCCTACCGAGAGCGACCAGTCCACCCGGCTACAGCCCGTCACCGTCCCCCGTGTCAGGACGCACGCGGACTGCGGCAGATTAGTACGGATGTTCAGCGCGTTGAGCACGGAGTTATGCGATTCGGCGGTGTTCAGCGGTGCGTTGCCGAACGGGGTCGTCGGCCGTCTTGATCTTCGGTGGGGGACGGGGGCAGTGGGACGTGCTCGTCGTCGGGTGTGATCTCCTCCAAGGCGTCGCGAAGGGCCGCGCGGGAGGTGATGCCGAGCTTGGGGAATATCCGGTGCAGATGGGCGCCGACCGTGCGGTGGGACAGGAAGAGCTGTTCGCCGATCTGTTTGTTGGTCAGGCCGGTGGCGGCCAGCGTGGCGATCTGCCGCTCCTGAGGGGTCAACGAAGCCGTTCGGGTGTCGGGCCGGATGGTGGCGATCCCGGTGGCGCGTAGTTCGTTGCGGGCCCGCTGCGCCCACGGTTGGGCGCCGAGCCGGTCGAAGGTTTCGGTGGCGGCGCGTAGATGCAGGCGGGCCCGGGTGATGTCGCGGGTGCGGCGTAGCCATTGCCCGTAGGCGAGGTGGATGCGCGCGTTTTCCCACGGCCACCGGTCGGCCTCGGGCAGGGACAGGGCGGCCTCGAACAACGGGCCGGCTTGGTCGTCGTCGGCGGCCAGGGCCGCGGCCCCGGCGGCGATCAGCGCCGTGTGGGAGGAGAAGCGGGGGACGCCGGCCTGTTGGGCGGCGGCGACGTGGGCGCGGGCCTGGTCGGTGCGTCCGGTGCGGACGTCCGCCTCGACCAGGTCCATGACCATCCACCGGGCAGGGATGCCGGTGCTGGGGATGCTGGGCAGGCTGATCCAGGAGGTCTGGGCGTAGGCTTCTTCGTAGTCGCCCTTGGCCAGGGCCGCGATGGCGCGCGCATGCCGGGCGAATGCCTGCGTCAGCCCGATGCCCCGCGGCGCGGCCCAGGTGGTGATCTCGTCGGTCAGGGTCCGGGCGAGGTCGGCGTTCCCGCGGCCGGCCGCAATGAATGCCGGCCTGATCCGAAGGTGTGCCTTGAGAAGGTGGTAGCCGTAGGCGACTGCCAGGTCCAGCCCCTCGCGTGCCAGGGTCTCGGCCACGTTCCACTGCCCGTGGTGATAGGAGTCGGTGCTGAGCAGCAGCAATCCGGTAAGTACCAAGGCGATCGCGCCGCCGTCGCGTTCCTGTTCGATCATCTGCCGGACCAGGTGGCGGTAGTCGGACAGGGCGTCCAGCCGGACGGCTGCGAAGGCCAGGGGGATCAGCCAATGGGGTGGCGCTTCGGTGGGTAGGGCGGCGAAGGCGCGGGCGAGGCCCTCGCGCACCGTTGCGGGGGTTCGGGCCGGGTGGGTGAACGCTTCGTAGGACAGCCGCAGGGGCGTTGCCAGCTCCAAGTCGAAGCGGGCCAGCGCGCTTCCCAGAAGGTCCCAGAACTTGGGCCGGGCGGCGTAGATGCAGACGAACAGCAACGCGTACAGCAGGTCGTCGACCCACTCGCTGGTGGTCTTGGCGGTGTCCGCGTCGTCGAGCGCGCGGGTCAGCAGGCGATACGCGCCATCGACATCGCCCTCGGCATGAAACAGGTAGACCGCCGTAGCGGCGGCGAACACTGATCCGCTGCGTGTACCCGAGGCCAATCGGGCGTCGTCTGCCTTGCGGGCGTCGGCCAACAGTCGGGGCACCTGGTCCAGCGGGCCGGTGCTGCTGGCCAGGTAGGCGGCCTCGATCAGCCGGCGGGACCGGTCGGCCGGTTGCGGGCTCAGTTCGGCAGCGCGTACCAGTGCGGTCACCGCGGCGGTCGTACCGCCACGCCGGAAATCGGCAAGGAATGCGTGCTCCAGCGCCTTGGCCACCGCTTCGTCCGGGCCGGTCGCGGCTTCGGCCAGATGCCACGCCCGCGAGCACAGGTCGTCGGTCACGTCGGCCAGAGCCTGGTGCGCCGAGCGGCGCTCGGCGGGCGAGGACAGTTGCACGATCACCGAGCGGATCAGCGGAGGGCGAAACGACATACGGCTGGCGACCGGGTCCGCGCAGACCAGGCCGGCCTGTCGCGCCGGCTCAAGGTCATCGACATCCGCGCGACCCCCGGCGACTGACAGGAGCTTGGCCATGCTCGCATCGAGCTCCAGC
>JAOPWA010000651.1 GCA_025965915.1 Dactylosporangium sp.
GGGTGGGCACCGCCAGACCCTATGGGTTCCAGCTTTTTCCAGCAATCACCAGTTCGGATGACACGGAGCTCATCGATAGCTCCTGACTAACCGCAGGCGTCGGCCGTCATCGAAACCACCGGGCCCCGACAATCAGCTCACCCCGGCGTGGTACTCCCGCGCCGCGCGGCGGGCAGCTTCACGACGGGGTGCCCCCGGACGAGCATGGCGAAGATCCGCCCGCGGACCGTGAGCGCGTCCGAACCGAACCCACGGCGGCCGGTATCGGCGGGGATAGCGACGTCGGGCAGGCCGGTGAACGAGTCGGCGATGGCGTCGTACTGCCGTCGGAGCGCGTCAGGGTCTGGCATGCGTCGCACCTGCCGTCGGGACGGGTCGGCCCAGGTACGCGGCGAGCCGGTCGATCGCCGGCGCGTCGTCGGCGACCGGCTGCGGCGGCGCGAAGGGTCTGCGGTCGGCGGGCACGTCGGCGAGCTTGGCGCGGGTGAACTCGAGCTCCAGCGCTGCGAGCCGCTCGGGCAAGTGGGCCGGCTGGCCGGTGGCCTGGGCGATGTCCCAACCGTGCACCAAAAGATCGGTGATTCGCAGGTGCAGCGCGGCGATGGCCGGGGCGGCGCCGATCGGCAGGGTGAACGTCTGCTCGAACACGCCGGGCCGGCGGAACGCCGTGAGCATCCGATCCCCGCTGTCCCGGTAGGCCGCGACCAGGTCGCCGTCGCCTCGCGAGGCGTCCTGTGCGCCACCCCCCGGCGGCTGTTCGCCGCGCAGCATCGCGCTGAACCGGCGGTTGACGGACACCAGGTGATCGACCAGATCGTGGACGTTCCATTGGGTACATGGAGTCGGGTATTGCCACTGCCCGTCACCGATCCCGGCGATCAGCCGGTCAGTGGCGTCGAGGGCCTGGGCCAGTCCGTCGACAGGGTCTGCGCTCATCGCCGCTCCTTCGGTCACGACCGTCGAGGTCACTTCGTTGACGAAAGTGACTGTACGAGGGTGGCTTGCGTCACGCAAGTCACTCAGTAGGATGGTCTCGTGCTGCCACGGACCTATGACCAGATCAACTGCTCCATCGCCCGCACGATGGAGGTCGTCGGCGACCGGTGGACCTTGCTGGTCGTGCGCAACGCGCTGGTCGGGATGACCCGCTTCGACGAATTCCAGCGCAGCCTCGACATTGCTCCGAACGTGCTCACCGACCGGCTCGCCCGCCTCACCGAGGAAGGCATCCTCGAACGACGGCAGTACTCCCAGCGCCCGCCCCGCTACGAGTACCACCCCACCGCCAAAGGCCGCGACCTGTGGCCGCTACTCACCGCGATGGTCGAGTGGGGCGACCGGCACTACGCCCCCAACGGCGCACCCCGCCTGCTGCTGCACGCCGACTGCGGCCAGCCGATCGTCCAACAGTTGATCTGCACTGAATGTGATACCACCGTTACGCCGGACGAAATCACCACCATGCCCGGACCCGGAGCTCAGCCCGCCGTCGCATGACCGCCCGATTTCTGAAACACGCTAGGGGCGTCACGAAGACCAGGCGGCGAACTTAGCGTCTAAAGCTTGTCGTTCACATGGCGCGCGATCGTCGCGAGAACCTCCGCGATACCCGCTCGAACCTCCGGGTCGGCCACGACCCCGTCCACGCCGACCGCGTCGCGCGCGACGGGTACCCGCACGCAGGCTCCCTCGATGACAACAGCGCCCACATAGCCGAGCACCGTCTCCAACGAGGCGTGGGCATCCGTCGCCCGCCCCGGGTTGGCCACGTTCATCCAGGCGACCGGCTTGCCGTCGAGCTCACCGCTGCGTACCCACCGGCTGTCGCCGGCCGGCTCACACACCCGGCGGCGCGAGGAGCACGCGCTGACCCGACCGCATGCGTGGCGGGCTGCCCGTATCGTGCGGCGGCGGATGGTCCTGGGGCATGACGTGCGCTGGGTGTACGAGCTGCATCTGGGCGTGGAGCTGCCGGCCTGGACCCCGCCGGACCGGTACCCAGCCGCCGCCACGGGCGGCGAGGGCCGGCGGGTAGGGGTCGACTTGGGCGTGTCGAGCGTCGCGGTCGTCGGCGTCGACACCGTTGGGGTGACCGGCGCGCTACTGGTCACCGCCTCCACCGAAGACCGTGCTGCGGCGCGGGATGCCCGGCTGGTCGCCCGGCGCCGGGACCGCGCGCTGGAACGGTCGCGGCGAGCGAGCAATCCGCACGCCTACGGCTCCGACAAGCGCGGCCGCCCCGTGCAGGGCTCCCGCAAGCCCGGCACCCGGCTGGTGGTCTCCAACACCTACCGCACGCTGCGGGCACAGCAAGCTGATGCCACCCACCGGGCCGCGGCCGAACGCCGCCGGCGCATCGACCACCTCGCCATCGACGTGGTCGCCACGTTCGGCCCCAGCCTGCTGGTGGAGAAGACCTCGACCCGGGCCTGGATGCGGCTGTGGGGTGCCAGCATCGGCCGGTTCGCGCCCGCCACCGTGCTGGCCGCGCTGGACCGCGAGGCGGTCCGCGCCGGCGGCACGCTCATCCCGATCGACACGCCACCGCGCTGTCGCAGCACTGCATCTGCGGCGCACGCACGAAGAAGCCTTTGTCGCAACGCCGGCACACCTGCGACTGAGGGTTCAAAGTCCGTTCACAGTCGCGCTGAGCGGCTGGCCAGAAGTCTTGTTGGTAACTGTCGGGGAGCCAGGGTGAATTCCAGGCACGGCCGTTGGGAGTTCGAATGCGGTGTAGCCCCGGGGCCTGGCGGACGTCCTGCCTGGTGGTCCTCTCAGTCGTCGTCGCACGGTGGCTGGTGTCCGGTTGAGGGTGAGACAGCGTCCGTGCTGATGGTCGCGGCCTGCGCTAGCCGTGCGGGCCGTTCATCCGGTCTGGATCTTCACCCCACTGACGGGCGCGCCGCTTAAGTCCCAGCTCAGAGTCGACCCCTTGAGGAAGCTCTGAGATGGCACCGAGCCGATCGCGAGAAAAGCCGGCAACCCTGGCGACGTGGGAAATGCGGCTGCTACGGCTACGTGCACCGACGTTGTGGTTCACCGTCGGAGGCATCACTGTCGTGGTGCTCGCCGTGGGCGGGTCGGTGTTGCTCACCGGCCACGGCAGCTCGGTCGCGGAGCCGCGGCCATCGGGTCGACGACGACGGCCGAGAAGGCAACGGTCACATCGACCGCATCCGGCGCCGGTGCCGTTGAGGCCTCCGCGACCCGCGGCCTCGGCTTCAGTACCAGCGGTACCGATGTGGCGCATCTCGGGGTCGGTCAGGCCGCGACGATCACGTTGCCGGACCAGAACAACAAGCAGTACACCGGCAGGGTGTCCGAGGTGAGCCGGGTCGGTGCGCTCTCGGGCACCCTGGTCGGGTTCAGCACGCTGATCACCTTCGACCAGGCGCCGTCCGATCCGCTGTACGGCCAGCCCGCCAACGTGGTCGCCACCACCCGGTCGGCGAGCAACGTGCTCTGCGTGCCGTCGACCGCCGTCACCGCTGTCCAGGGCAGCACGGGCACGTTGACCGCCCGTAGCAACGGCAAGGACACCGCCCGCACCGTCCAGGTGAACTGGGCGGGGATCAGTACACAGAGATCACATCCGCTCTGTCCAGGGGCGAGACGGTCGTCGCGGGCGACTGAGAATCACCGTTCGCGCTGGTAGCAGCGCATCGAGGAGACAGCCCCCGGATCTCACTATCCGATCGAAAGGACGTGGTCATGAGACGCTTGATTTTTGCGGGCGCCATCGCTCTGGTAGCAACCGTGGGACTGGCGGGTCCCGCGCTGGCCGGCACATCGTCGGAAAACTTCACGTTCACCTACGACAGGGCTTACGGCCACAACGGCCTGTCGCAGCCCTACGCCGGCCCCACCACCACCGGACAGAGCTACGGCACCGGCGTGGCGATCGACCCGAGCGACCCCAGCCAGAAGGTCTACACCCTGGTGGAGGCCAACCCCAACGTCGGTATGGGCGGTCCCCGGGGCGCCTTCCCGGCAAGCAGTCGCACGATACCGCCCAGCTCTACCCCCGCCAGTTACCTGGGGCCGTACTCCGTCGTGCGCCGCAGCCGCCACGGCACGATCGACACCACGTTCGGTGCCAACGGCTACGTCAGCGCCTTCACCACCAGCACTGACACCAGTTACAAATTCACCAGTCTGTGCCTGGATCCCGGCACCGCCAACATCGTCGTCGTCGGGCAGGAAACGACGTCGGGCGGCCCGGTGGGCGTCGTCGAACGCCTGATCCCGCCGGCCAGCGGCTCCGGCACCGCCACCCTGGACACCACTTTCAACCCCGGCGGCCCCACGCCGGGAATCGTCACCATCGCCACCCCCAGCGGCCACAATTCCCCCACGCTGTACGGCTGTTCGGTGGTCGACGAGGGTGCGGGACACAGCGGCGCGATCCTCGTGGGCGGCGTGGACGACGCCGCGTCGTCCAGCCTGGTACTCGTGGGCAAAATCAGCAGCTCCGGCAGCTTCGACACCGTCTTCGGCACCAACGGAATCGCCGAGTACCCGGTGGACAGCGTCAACGGTTCCGGCACGTCGGCGTCGATCACCAACGTTAGCCTCAGCGGCGCCCACTCCGACTTCCCGGACGTGATCCTGTCCGGTTTCTCCTTCACCAAGGGCACCAAGGCCGGCTCGGCGGCGAAGGCGACGGCGCTGACGGTCGCCGTGAACGACCGCACCGGCGCGCTGGACACCAACGTCAACGGCACCGGCGAACTGATCAACCCCAATTACGGCGAGGCGGTACTGGGCCGCGTCGACAGCACCCACAATGGGCACAACGGCGGCACCGCCTCTGATCTGTACATCGTTTACGGAACTGCCGGCACCTATGCCGCCGCGTTTGTCGACTACCCCATTACCGGGGGTGTCCCGGACATCGCCAATCCCACGACGACCCAGACCGGCACCTTCACCGTCCCCAGTGACTTCGCCTCGATGCAGGGATTCACCTTCGACTCCCACGGGCAGATCCTGGTCAGCGGCGACACCAGCTCCAACCAGGAGATGCTGACCGCGATCGGCGGCTCCAAGGCACTCGGCTATTAGGTGACCGGTGTGAAACGGCGGCTGATCGGCATGCCCGATCAGCCGCCGTCGTCGTTTGGGCGGGTGCGGGCTCAAGCCGGTTGCCGGGCGTGGACGACGTTCGGCGCCAACCGTCGAGGCGGCTTCTGATCGCGCAGGGCCCCCTTCGAGGCGGTCATCCATCGCGCCGACGCCGAACTGGCGCTTGACCGAAAGTCGCATATCGACGCCGATACGGCGACGACGGCATCGACGAGTTCCGCATCGTGGCTGTGACCGCCTGGCAATCCGACCAGGAGGTTGTGGCCAGGATGGCCGTGACCGGTTTTCTCCTGCATCGCGCCGGCCAATTCGACCAGCACCATTACTATGCTCTGCGTCGGATCCCCGTCAGCCCGGTCCACCGTGTACTACCCACGGGCTGTCACGTTTTCGGTGGTGCGCCGCCGTCTCTCTTAAGGGACCTGATCGTGCCCGATGTAGTCGCGGATTCGGGGATCGGCAGCTCGTCGTGGCGCTGACGCGGGATCTCGCGCTCCACGTCGCTTCCGGGCGAAACGGCAGGGCGTTCGCCGGCTCGCCGAACCACAACCGCACGTCGAACCAGGGGGAGCCGCCGTCGCGGTTGTCGCGTGGCAGCCCGATGTAGGCGACCCGCCTCCCCGGTCGCGATGTCACCGGCGTGCGCCACCCGCAGGTGCCGCTTGGGCGGCACGACGCCTGCGAACACCGGCGCGAACTGCTCCTCGTCGTCGAGGGCGAGCTGCTCGGCCTGGCTGTTCTCCACCGCGCCACCGAGGCGGGCCTCGCTGCCCTCCCACCGGATGCCGGCCCCGTCCCCGCTCGGGGCGTAGCTCGCAGCCGGAGCGGATGCGACCCCAGCCGTCCGTCCCGGCAGTGATCTGCGATCGGCCCGCGCCTATCGGTGACTGTCGGAACCCGGTCCACAACTCTTCGTACAACAATCAAAGGTCGGCATTTCATCGTCCTATTAGGTCGATTGATAGAAATAAACCTCATACTTCCATTATCCCAATCTTATGTCTTTCTTAGCTTGTATTCCGCAGTGCCCGGACGTGCCATAACTTGCCGTGCATGGGAGCGCTCCTAGACCAGCTCACCCCCCTCTGCACAAGGAGCACGATGACACGCCCACTCCGCATCCTCGGCGCGGCCGGCCTACTGCTCGCAGCGTCGGCCGGCGCCGTCGCCGTCAGCGGCACCGCGCACGCCGACACCCAGATGTGCGACAAGTTCGCCTCCACGACCATCCAGAACCGCTACGTCGTCATGAACAACCGCTGGGGCGCCGACACCCCGCAATGCGTCAACGTCACCAACGGCGGCTTCGCGGTCACCGCCAACCACAGCAAACCCACCAACGGCGCACCGGCGTCCTACCCCGCCATCTACTACGGCTGCCACTACACCAACTGCTCCCCCGCCACCACCCTGCCGATGCAGGTCAGCCAGATCCGCAACGCCACGAGCAGCATCAGCTTCTCCTACCCCGGCAGCGGCACCTACGACGCCGCCTACGACATCTGGCTGGACCCCACCCCCAAAAAAGACGCGGTCAACCAGCAGGAACTCATGATCTGGTTCAACCGGCAGGGCACCATCCAGCCGGTCGGCGCCAAGACCGGCAACGCGACCATCGGCGGCCGTAGCTGGGAGGTCTGGACCGGCAACAACGGCATGAACGACGTCGTCTCCTACGTCGCACCATCACCGATCACGACCTGGAACTTCAGCGTCCTGGACTTCGTCAACGACACCAAGACCCGCAGCAAGGTCACCAACTCGTGGTACCTGACCAGCATCCAGGCCGGATTCGAACCATGGGTCGGAGGCACCGGCCTCGCCATCACCTCGTTCACCGCCACCGTCAACGGCAGCGGAGGCGCCGGCGGGTCGACACCACCCCCGCCTGCGCCGTCACCGACCGCTAACGCCGTGCCGTCGCCGGCCGTCAACGGCACGACGCCACCCGCGCCAACACCGTCGTCGCCGACCGACAGCGCTACACCCTCGCAGACCGACAGCACTACACCCTCGCCGACCGACAGCACTACACCCTCGCCGACGGACAGCGCTACGACCGTCACGGTCGCCGACCCCGGAGGCCCCGGCCCACTCCTCGCTGCCGGGCAGTCCGCTACTCTGCCGGTTACCGGAACCGCGGCGCAGACCCTGCTCGCCGTCGCCGTGGCCATGATCGGACTCGGCGCTGCGCTATTCGTGATCAGCCGCCCACGCGTTGCGATCAGCCCCCCACGGGCCCAGCACCGTCGCACGACCCACTAACGTCGGTCGTCACTTGGACCGTCGAGGCCGGCACGTGTCGCCGGCCTCGGTGACCGGCTCCGCTTCGTCGACGAAGACCAGTGCCAGCAGGTCGAGGGGGCGGACCAGTTCGATCACCCAGGTTTCCGGGACGGCAAGCCAGGAGTAGAACAGCCACGGGTCGTCGAGGCTGGTTTGGCGAGGGATGCGTTGCTGGATGTCGTGGCCACCTTCCCACCGGCGGTAGGTAGTGCCGTCGCACGACGCTTCGTAGTCGACGCGTCCGTTACCTTTCAGTGAGTAAACGTGAGTGACTCATGATTGGCAGTCGTCCGTTGCCGGGCGACGTTGACCGGATGAACCGGTCTTGACGCTTCACGGCCCGCCGCCCCGCCTGCGGGTGCAGGTCT
>JAOPWA010000406.1 GCA_025965915.1 Dactylosporangium sp.
GACCCCGGCGGCCATCGTCGAGGCGGCGCTGATCGACGGCGCGGGCGGTCTACTGGAAGGCGTGCGGCTGTTCGACGTGTACACCGGCGAGCAGGTCGGCTCGGAGCGCAAAAGCCTGGCGTACAAGCTGACCTTCCGGGCGCCCGACCGTACCCTCACCGTCGAGGAGGCGGTGGCCGCCCGCGACGCGGCCGTAGCCGTTGCGGCGCAACGGGTGGGTGCCATGCTGCGCGGCGCGTGACATCTCGCAGGCTCAGGTGGCGTTCGCGGATCTAGGAGAAGTTTGCGTTACATGGACCACTTCTCCTAGATCGATGAACGTGACCGCACGGTAGGGTAAACGCGTGCACCGTATCGAAGCCGAGCTGTGGATCCCTGGTCGGGGAGAGCCGGTCTACGACGGTGCCGCGCGCGACGCGGATCACCTCGCCGACATCGCCGTCCTCGCGTGGCCCGCCCACGTCACCGGGGTGCGGCGGGCCGGGCGCCGGGTCAAGGGCTGAGCGGCCGGCGTGTACCCGGAGTCGCGCTGCGTTAACAAACTGCCGGGGAGGCTCGCGTGAGCGCCCCATTCGGAGGCAGACTCGCAACCGTGGTGAATTCCCGGCCGTCCACCCCCATCGGCCGCGGCGAGATCCTTGGCCAGGCCCGCGCCCGGCTCGCCGCCGGCGGCAGCGTCCTGCTGTACGGGCCGGCGGGGATCGGCAAGTCCACCATCCTGCAGGCCCTCGCCGCGGACGCCGACCCCGCCCTGGTCCTGCGTGCCAACGCCGCCGAAGCCGAAGCCGAACTTCCTTATCTCGCACTGGTCGACCTGTTCGACGGCGTCCTCGACGAGTACGCCGTCGCGCTTCCCGTACATCTACGCGTGGCGCTGGATGGTGCGCTGCTGCGCAGTTCGCTGCCGGACACGGCGCATGACCAGCTCGCCGTCCGTCTCGCCGTCCTCGAGCTCCTCCGCGCACTCGCCGCCAACCGGCCGGTACTGCTCGTCCTCGACGACGTGCAGTGGATCGACCAGCCCAGTGCCGGGGTCCTCCGCTTCGTCACCAGGCGCCTGGGCTCGGTCGCCGCGCGGGTGCTCGCCGCCGAGCGGGCGTCCGACGGTGGCACACCCACAGCCCTCGATCTGTGCCCGCCCGGGTGTCTCGAGCTCGTTGTCCCGCCGCTACCCGAGTCGGACGTGGCCGACCTGCTGCGGGCCCGGCTGGGCGGGCCGGTGCCCCGCAGCCGGCTGCACCGCGTCTACACCGCCAGCGGCGGCAATCCGCTGTTCGCCGTGGAGCTGGGTCGGGCCCTGCGCGAGCGCGACGAGGACTCGCCGAACGCTCCACTGCCCGTACCCGACCGGCTGCGGGCGTTGCTCGCCGCCCGGATCGCCACGCTGCCCGGGTACGCCCGGCCGGCGCTGCTGGTCGCGGCGGCAACCGCCCGTCCGAGCCGGTCGCTACTGGAGCACTGTGGTGTCGCCGTCGACGAGGAGTTGAGTGAGGCGGCCTGCGCCGGTGTCATCTCGGTGGACGGCGAGGCGGTTACGTTCACCCACCCGCTGCTGCGCGAGATGGTGTACGCCGACGCGAACCCGGCGGAGCGGCGCCGGGCGCACGAGCTTCTCGCCGAGGCGGTCAGCGATCCCGTCGAGCGGGCCCGCCACCTCGCGCAGGCCCGGCCGGAGCCGGACGAGTCCCTGGCGGAGAGCCTCGCGAACGCGGCGGCGGTGGCCCGGTTGCGGGGCGCCCCCGCCACCGCCGCCGATCTGGCGGCGCTCGCGTCCGAGCGCACTCCGGCGTCGATCCCCGGCGTCGCGGCGATGCGCTGGCTGTCGGCTGCCGAGTACGCCTACGACGCCGGCTCGCCCGCCGACGCCACCCGGTACGCGACCGCCGGGCTCCGCGAGGCCACCGACCCGCGTACGCGGGTCGGCGCGCAGCTACTGCTGGTCGACCTCGCAGGCCAGGACAAGTCCGGCATCGCCCCGCTGCTGGACGCGGCGTTCAGGGATGCCACCGGCGACCTGGGGCTGTTGGCCAGGGTGCGGCTCTACCGGGCGGTCAAGGCCCACTACGACCGCGACACCGAGGCGGCGCTGGGCGAGCTCAAGCTCGCCGAGGAGACCGCCGAGCGGTGCGGTGACCTGGACTGCCTCGTCGAGGTCCTCGGCTGGCGGGGCAGCTTCCATGACGGGCCCGAAGGCGACCAGATCCTGGAGCGGGCCGGTGAGCTGGCCCTCGGGCTGCCGTTGACCCGGCCGGTGGTCGCGGCTCGGCAGTTGGCCGCGATGAGCCGGCTCTTCCGCGGTGACGTGGCCGAGGCGATCCGGCGTATCGAGTCGTTGCGTACCGCGGTCGAGGGCTCCGGCACCGTGCACGACCTGGCCGTCGTTCTGATCTCGGTCGCCGGCATCTACTGGCGGGCCGGCCGTTGCGCCGACGCCCTGGTCGCCGGCCGGTACTGCGTGCGCCTGTACGCCGACGTGGAGATCACGCCGGGGCCGGGTCTACTGGTCGGTGCCATGAGCGAGTTGCTGGGCGGCACCGCGGAGCAGGCGGCCCTCTACGCCGAGCAGGCCGTCCGGGCCATTCAGGACGCCGGTGACGAGGACTGGCTGAAGCTGGCGTACGCGACGCAGGGCATGGTGTACCTGCTGCGTGGTGACCCGGTCATGGCCGCGGACGTGATGCGTCAGGGCTGGGCGCTCGAACAGAGTCAGGGCCGTGTCGATCCGGGTGTCCTTCCGTGGCATGCCGACTTCATCGAAGCCCTGATCGCCTCGGGCGCGCGGGGCGAGGCCGCCGCGGTACTGGCCGAGGTGCAGCGCTGTGCCGAGCGGTTGGGCCGGGACGTGGCGATGCTCGGCCTGGCGCGGGCGGGGGCGGTGCTCGCCGCCGGGGCCGACCCCCGGGAGGCCGCCGAGTCACTCGCGACGGCGATCGAGAAGTGGGCCGACCATCCGTACCCGCTGGAAGTGGCGCGGGCCTGGCACACGCTCGGTGGACTGGAGCGGCGGGCGCACCGGCGCGGTGCGGCTCGGGCGGCACTGACGGAGGCGGTCCGCCGGTATACCGCCGCCGAAGCGCTGCCGTGGCGGCAGGTCGCCGCTGCCGAACTGGCCCGCCTCGACGGGGGCCGGGGTGCGGGCCTGTCCGAGACGGAGCGACGCATCGTCGAGTTGGTACGCGGGGGAGCCACCAACCGCGAGATCGCCCGGTCGATGTTCCTGTCGATCAAGGCCGTCGAGGCCAACCTGACCCGCCTGTACCGGCGTCTCGGCGTGCGCAACCGGGCTCAGTTGGCCCGCGCACTCGACTCGGCCGACTGATCCGTCTTCCGGCTCGGAGCAGGGTGGACGCCGTGTCCGCCGTCACCCTCGGTATGTTCGTTACCGGTTGCGTTCGGTTCGCCACGTCTATACAGTGAACTGCATACTAATGCGGGAGGCAGTATGGGAATGCGGGTCGCGGTCGCCGGGGCGAGCGGGTACGCCGGTGGCGAACTGCTGCGCCTGATCGCCGGCCACCCGCACTTCGAGCTGGCCGTCGCGACAGGCCAGAGTCAAGCCGGTTCCCCTCTCGCGGCGGTACACCCGCACCTGCTCACCCTCGCCGACCACGTCCTGACGGCGACCGAACCCGCCGCACTGGCAGAGGCCGACCTGGTGTTTCTGGCTCTGCCGCACGGGGAGTCGGCAGCCGTGGCCGCCCAACTTCCGGCCCAGACCAAGGTCGTCGATCTCGGTGCCGACCACCGGCTGGCCGACCCGCATGCCTGGGCCGGCTACTACCCGGGGCCGCATGCGGGGACGTGGACCTACGGTCTGCCCGAACTGCCCGGCCAGCGGGCGAAGATCAGTGGGTCGACCAGGGTCGCCGCGACCGGTTGCTACGCGGTCGCCACCACCCTCGCTCTCGCGCCGCTGATCGCGTCCGGAATCGCCAGCCCGGACGACGTGGTCGTCGTCGCCTCATCGGGCACCTCCGGCGCCGGTAAGTCGCCCAAGGCCCATCTGCTCGCCACCGAGGTGATGGGTGACCTCAGCCCGTACAAGGTCGGCGCGCACCAGCACACGCCCGAGATCAAGCAGGCCTCCGGAGCCCGGACGCTGTCGTTGACGCCGGTCCTCGCGCCGATGCCGCGCGGCATCCTCGCCACGGTCACCGCTGTCGCCACCGCAGCCGCCGACGTGCGCCAGGTTCTGATCGACGCGTACGCGGGCGAGCACTTCGTGCGGGTCCTTCCCGAGGGGCTCTGGCCGCACACCGCCGCCACCCTCGGGTCGAACGCCTGCCACCTGCAGGGCGCCGTGGACCTCGACTCCGGTCGCCTGATCGTGGTCTCCGCGATCGACAACCTCGGTAAGGGCGCGGCCGGCCAGGCGATCCAGTGCGCCAACCTGATGCTCGGCCTGCCGGAAGCGGCGGGCCTGTCCGCGAACGGAGTCGCACCATGACGGTCACGAGCCCGAAGGGGTTCCGGGCGGCCGGCGTGACCGCCGGACTGAAGTCATCGGGCAAGCCCGACGTGGCGCTCGTCGTCAACGACGGGCCGGACGCCACCGCCGCCGGCGTATTCACCACCAACCGCGTCAAGGCCGCACCGGTGTTGTGGAGCCAGCAGGTGCTGCGCGCGGGCTTCCTACGCGCGGTCGTGCTCAACTCCGGCGGTGCGAACGCCTGCACCGGCCCGCAGGGCTTCCAGGACACCCACCGCACCGCCGAACACGTGGCGGCCCGGCTGATGGCCGCCTCCCGGCAGCCGTTCGGCGCGGCCGACGTGGCGGTCTGCTCCACGGGCCTCATCGGTGAGCGGCTACCGATGGACAAGCTCCTGCCGGGGGTGGACGCGGTTGTGCGCGGGTTGGCGCGCGACGGGGGACCCGCCGCCGCTGAAGCGATCATGACGACGGACACCCGGCCAAAGACCACGGTCAATACCGGCGAGGGGTACACCGTCGGGGGCATGGCCAAGGGCGCCGGCATGCTCGCTCCGGCCCTCGCCACGATGCTCTGCGTCCTCACGACCGACGCGGTGGCCGACTCGGAGACGCTCGACGCCGCGCTGCGCGAAGCGTGCCGGCTCACCTTCGACCGCGTCGACTCCGACGGCTGCATGTCGACCAACGACACCGTCCTGCTGCTGGCGAGCGGCGCCTCCGGGATCGAGCCGTCACCCGAGGAGCTGACCGCCGTCGTCACCGCCGCGTGCCACGACCTGGCCCAGCAGTTGCTCGCCGACGCCGAGGGAGCCACCAAGGACGTCTCCATCGAGGTGACCGGCGCCGCGAGCGAGCCCGACGCGCTGGAGGTGGCCCGGTCGATCGCCCGTAACAACCTGGTCAAGTGCGCGCTCTTCGGCAACGACCCCAACTGGGGACGCATCCTCGCCGCGATCGGCACCACCACCGCCGCCTTTGATCCGGACGCGATCGACGTCGCGATCAACGGAGTGTGGGTCTGCCGGGGCGGAGCCGCCGGTGACGACCGGGGCAAGGTGGACCTGACCGGGCGCAAGGTCGCAGTCCGCGTCGACCTGCACGCCGGCGCCGACGAGGTGACGATCTGGACCAACGACCTGACCACCGGATACGTGCACGAGAACTCGGCGTACTCCTCATGAACGGACGGGATCTCGGCATCGCCCTGGGCAAGGCGACCACGCTCATCGAGGCCCTGCCCTGGCTGACGGAGTTTCACGGCGCGACCGTGGTGGTCAAGTACGGCGGCAACGCCATGGTCGACACCGAGCTGAAGCGGGCGTTCGCCGCCGACATGGTCTTTCTCCGGTACGTGGGGATCAAGCCCATCGTCGTGCACGGCGGCGGACCGCAGATCTCCTCGATGCTGGGCCGCCTCGACATCGACAGCGAGTTCCGCGGCGGTTTGCGGGTCACCACGCCCGAGGCGATGGACGTGGTCCGGATGGTTCTCGTGGGGCAGGTCGGCCGGGAGCTGGTCAACCTCATCAACGGGTACGGGCCGTTCGCGGTCGGCATGTCGGGTGAGGACGCGCAGCTGTTCACGGCGGTCCGGCGCACCGCGTTCGTCGATGGGGAGCCGGTCGACGTGGGTCAGGTCGGCGACGTCGCCGAGGTCAACACGTCCGCGATCATCGACCTGGTCGACGCCGGTCGGATCCCGGTGGTGTCGACGGTGGCGCTCGACGCCGACGGCGTCCTGCACAACCTCAACGCCGACACCGCCGCCGCGGCTCTCGCGGTCGCGCTCGGAGCGCGCAAGCTCGTCGTACTCACCGACGTGGAGGGCCTGTACGCCGACTGGCCCAACACCGACAGTCTCATCACGCAGCTGACGGCCGCCGAGCTGGACGAGCTGCTGCCCACCCTCGACGCGGGCATGGTGCCGAAGATGGAGGCGTGCCTGCGCGCGGTCAAGGGTGGGGTGCCGGCGGCACACGTCGTCGACGGTCGGGTACCGCACTCGATCCTGCTGGAAGTGTTCACATCAGAAGGGTTCGGAACGATGGTGGTGCCGGCATGACTGTCATGGATCAGTGGAAATCGTCCGTGATGAACACGTACGGGGCCCCGTCGCTGGCCCTGGTCCGAGGTGAGGGCGCTGTCGTCGTCGACGAATCCGGAAAGTCCTACGTGGACTTCGTCGGCGGGATCGCCGTCAACGCGCTCGGCCACGCCCACCCGGCCGTGGTGCGGGCGGTCACGAACCAGATCTCGACCCTGGGCCACGTGTCCAACCTGTACGCCTCGCCGCCCGCCGCCGCACTCGCCGAGCGGCTGCTGAGCCTGGCATCGCGCCCGGGCGGCGTCTTCTTCGCCAACTCCGGCGCTGAGGCCAACGAGACGGCCTTCAAGGTGTCCCGGCGTACCGGCCGCACCCACATCGTCGCCGCGTCCGGAGCCTTCCACGGCCGGACCATGGCCGGCCTCGCGCTCACCGGGCAACCGGCCAAGCGCGACCCCTTCCGGCCGTTGCCGGGCGACGTGAGTCACGTGCCGTACGGCGACGTGGACGCCCTCGCGGCCGCCGTCACCGACGCCACCGCCATGGTGATCCTGGAGCCCATCCAGGGTGAGGGCGGGGTCGTCGTTCCCCCGGCCGGATACCTGGCCGCCGCGCGCGACATCACCACCCGCCATGGCGCGCTGCTCGCCCTCGACGAGGTGCAGACCGGCATCGGGCGCACCGGGTACTGGTACGCCTTCCAGTCCGAAGGCGTCACACCCGACGTCGTGACCCTCGCCAAGGGGCTCGGCGGCGGCCTGCCGATCGGCGCCTGCCTGGCCTTCGGCGAGGCGGCCACGCTACTCGGCCCGGGCAGCCACGCCAGTACGTTCGGCGGCAACCCGGTCTGCTGCGCCGCCGCACTCGCCGTGCTGGACACGATCGAGTCCGAGCATCTGCTCGACCACGTGAAGCGGGTCGGTGAGCGGCTACGGTCCGGCATCGAGGCGCTGGGCCACCCGCTCGTCGAGGGGGTCCGCGGAGCCGGGCTGCTGCTCGGCGTCGTGCTCACCGCGCCGGTCGCCGCCGGGGTGGCGGCCGCGCTGACGGAAGCCGGATTCCTCGCCAACGCCGTCCAGCCCGGCGTGCTGCGCCTGGCACCGCCGTTGATCCTGACCGCCGAGCAGGCCGACGCGTTCGTCGCCGCGCTCCCAGCCGCCCTGGACGCCATCCAATGACCCGACACTTCCTGCGCGACGACGATCTGACCCCGGCCGAGCAGGCCGCCGTCCTCGATCTGGCCGCCGCATTCAAGGCCGACCGGCACGGCCACCGCCCCCTCGCCGGTCCGCAGTCGGTCGCAGTGATCTTCGAGAAGCCGAGCCTGCGTACCCGGGTCTCGTTCGAGACCGGCATCGTCGAGTTGGGCGGTAACCCGGTCATCATCGACGCCCAGACCACCCACTTCGGCCGTGGTGAGTCGATCGACGACGCCGCGCGGGTGCTGTCGCGGTACGTGCGCGCCATCGTGATCCGGTCCGGTGCCGACGACCGGCTCGCCGCGCTCGCCGCCGGGGCGACCGTGCCGGTGGTCAACGCGCTCACTGACGGGTTCCACCCGTGCCAGCTCCTGGCAGACCTGCTCACGGTGCGGGAACGGCTGGGCGGGACCGAGGGGCGGGTCCTGGCCTACCTCGGTGACACGGCCAACAACATGGCCCACTCGTACCTGCTGGGCGGGGTGACGGCGGGCATGCACGTCCGGCTGGCCGGCCCGGCCGGCTTCGATCCCGACCCGGCGGTGGTGGCGAAAGCCGCGAAGATCGCGATCTCGACCGGCGGATCGGTCGAGATCGGCGAGGACCCGATGAACGCGGTGGCCGGTGCCGACGTAGTCGCCACCGACACCTGGACCTCGATGGGCCAGGAGAGCGACGGGCTGGACCGGACCACGCCGTTCCGGCCGTACCAGATCAACACTGACCTTCTCGCGGGCGCCAAGCCGTACGTGGTCGTGCTGCACTGCCTGCCGGCCCACCGCGGCGACGAGATCACTTCCGAGGTACTCGACGCCAGCGCCGCCTGGGACGAGGCCGAGAACCGTCTGCACGCCCAGAAGGCTCTGTTGACGTGGCTGCTCGGCGGCGACCGAAGCGACGCGGCCGCCATCCCGTCCCGACCGACC